>JAITKY010000189.1 GCA_031278135.1 Prevotellaceae bacterium
TTCCAAAAATGAACAAATTCATGATAACGTAACAGGGATGTATATCGAACGATATTATTTCAAGTCAGGACTATTTTTGGATACCGCTTAATAAATTCAATGGATTTGAGCCATGACCTGATATAGTTTTCGTCTGTGGAAATAGGGAATGCTGACATCAATAATATGTCAATAAGGCACCTCATCTGTACTTGGTTGGTTTTCACTATTAATAGGAACTTTTAATGCTTTCAAAGAGCTTAACTGTCCGAACGTGTGTGGAATTTGGCAGGAGGGATGAAAAATGAGATGGAACGGATTATTCAAAGCTAAATAGCAGAGAGGAAAAGTGCAGACGATGTTTCGCGCGAGATCAGGAAGTTCCTCAACGAGCTGGATCGGTCGACCAAAACTGTGGCCGGTAAGGGACAAGGACGGAAACTTGATGAGGAAGCCGCTAAAGGATGAGAACGGCAATATCCTGAAGGATAAGGATGGAAAGCCGATTACGGAGCTGTGGGACGCAAGCGGGAAGGTGATAAGACGGGGCGCGATGATCCGCAGGCAGAAATAAGTCAACAAGGACATGAACGATTACCATCCCGGACGGGGCGCGTATACCGTTCGGCGTATAAAAACGCGCTACGGCTTGTCCGAACGGAGATCAACGCGGCTTATCGGTGCGCGGAGTGGGAGAGCTGCCAGAAAGACCCGCTTATCAAGGGTTACAAAATCATACTGAGCAACAATCATACGACGCTGAAAAACGGCAAGTCGGTGCCGCTTAGCGATTCTGATAAGTTTCATTCCGGCAAAACACAACACTTTGCAAATCTGTGGGATGGTGTATCGAAAGAATACATGGCTTCAGAACTGGAATGGATTGGGCAACGCGGCAGTAAATTTAAAGTTTAAAAAAAGACGGGCAATACCATCTACATGCAATTGATAGGACAATTGCAATAGTCAATTGCGCTCGTAATATTCCAAATGAAGGTCAGGCGTAAAATATTCTTTCAGATATTCTCCGTATTTTTCCGACTTATTTACTTGAGGCAGTCCAAACATATAAATTTCAGATGCCTGCTCATATAACAAATGGCTCATATAATCCTTAAACGCCTCTTTTTTATCTTCCGGTTTGCCTTTATATGTTCTTTCAAACGCACTTTCATAAAACCCGAAAAACTTCGCCTTTTTATTCGTATATTCGTCTCTTCCCTTATAGTATTTATACATGCTGTAATCAGAATCTGCCATAACTGTAGAGATTAAATTTTGAATAGAATTGTTTGACAATCTTTTGCAGTTCAGCCGGCATTGTCGAAAAAGCGGCGTCCATTACCTGTGCAGGCATTGCACAGGCAGGATCGGCTTCCGCTATACTCCCTGTTATGCAGGCAATCGTATCACTGTCGCCGCCGAGCGAAACGGCAAGGCATATGGCATCCTCAAAGCCGGAACTTTCCAGATAGCAAATTATCGCTTCAGGGACGGTTTGCATGCAACTTTCATTAAACCGGTAATTTGGACGTATATCGGATAATTTACGGCTCAAATTATAACCAAATTCTTTTTCGATATACTGCTTTAAGCGCTCCTTACTTTTGCCGTTACGCACATGGTAAATAGCCGAAGCGACAGCCTGTGCGCCTTTGATTCCTTCCGGATGATTATGTGTACATTCTGCGCTTTTCTGCGCTTCCTGCAAAGTCTTACCCAAAGTGTCGAATGCCCAACCAATTGCACTTACTCGCATCGCAGAACCATTCCCGAAACTGTTATATGGCTGTGGATTCTTATTCCGCAACCAAGCGGCAAAAGAACCGCCGTAAGCGCCTTTTGGATTAGGGTATTTATTTCCCCAATACCATAGGCGGTCTCCGTATGGTTTATCCTGTAAAACAGCATCCATAACGGCAATAGTCATAATGCTGTCGTCCGTAATGCTGCTTTCAAGTGTTATAATCTCAAAATCATAATCATGCGTATTATTAAACTCATACGCACTACCCACATAATCACCTACTATTGCTCCTATCATAATCAAAAATCAAATTTATACCGACCGACCAACTGCAATTCAAAGTCTATACGGAAGAAAACGGAAATCTAAAGAAGATATTTTAATCCCTAATTCCGCAAAAGTTAGGTGGCTATTTCCTATAGAACATTAATATTTAAATTATTACAAGGATTTTATAAGCTACCTAATTAGGTAGCTTATAAAATTCCACGTGCTTTTGTTTATCAAATTATTACAATCATAGACGGGGTAAATATGGCGGAGTTAGGGTTTAATAAATGTTTTGATACTTCAGGAATGGCAAGCGACCTTTCTAAATCTTCGTTTTTAATCCAATATTCTTTACCTGTATTTCTGATGAGGCTTTTTTCATCTAAACTTTCTTCAAGTAACTCTTCGTTGCCTTTGATTATCTCCATCGCCTCACGATATAACTTTTGCACATCTTCTTTTTAATTTCCAAAACGATTATCAATTATATTGATTATTAATATTTTAAAAGACGAATACATGTTGCAATGTCCAAAATAATATATTTTTTTTGGATTTAATAAATTTTTACTATCTTTGGCTCGATTTTTGTGGTAAATATTGGCGTAATTAATGTATAGTATAAAAAAGACAATTTAATTAAATGTGATATGAAAATTTTTTTCAAAATGTTATTAGCATCCATACTTGGAATACTGATTGTGAGTGTTATTTTATTGTCGATAGTGGCAGTAATAGGCTCTGACACACCGGTGGTGGTTAAAGACAACTCCATACTGAAAATCTCACTGAATAAGCCGCTCGAAGATCGTGCCGGCATTCCGAATATTGATATTTTCAATTTCGAAGTCACGACCAATCTCGGTTTGAACAATGTACTTAACGGGATAGAACGGGCAAAATATGATAACCGCATAAACGGCATATATCTGGAACTGTCGAGTATTCAGGCTGGTATTGCTTCGGTCGAAGAAATACGTGACGCATTGTTGAATTTTAAGGAATCGGGGAAATTTATCCTCGCTTATGCCGAAAGTTATTCACAGAAAGCGTATTATCTGGCGACAGTCGCCGATAAAATATATCTGAACCCATTCGGAAGCATCGATTTTGCAGGAATCAGTTCAAAATTAACGTTTTTCAAAGGATTATTAGACAAACTCGGTATTGATATGCAGATTATCCGTCATGGAAAATTCAAATCGGCGATAGAACCATTCACCCTCAGCAAGATGAGCGACGAAAACCGGGAACAGATAAAATCATATACCGGTTCTATATGGAATCATATCTTGCAGACTGTCAGCGTTTCGAGGGATGTTGAAACAGATGAATTAAACCGTATAGCCGATAATCTGGAACTCGCTATGGCTGAAGACGCTCTAAACAAAAAATTTGTCGATAAACTGTTCTACGAAGATGAACTGGTTGCAGAATTGACAAAATATTCGAGAGGCACCACTCTGAATATTATCGAAATAGACAAATATTACACAAACCCACTCCCATTGTCGGGGGGAAAAGATAAAATCGCCGTGATATATGCTTCCGGCGAAATCATGTCGGGTGAAGGCATAACCGATATAATGTCGAAAAATATTATGGAAGCAATCGGCAAGGCGCGAAAAGATTCGACTGTTAAAGCGTTGGTGTTCAGGCTTAATTCGCCTGGAGGCAGTCCCGATGCTTCGGAATTTATTGCCCGTGAACTCGAAATAACGAAAGCGAAGAAACCCGTTGTCATATCAATGGGAGACGTCGCTGCATCAGGAGGTTACTGGATTGCGACGTCTGGCGATAAAATTTTTGCACATCGCACAACACTGACTGGCTCAATCGGAGTTTTCGGTATGATTCCGAATATCGAAAAAGCCATGAGAGAAAAACTCGGAATAACATACGACGTAGTGGCAACTAATGACCATTCTGATTTTCCGTCACTTACTCGACCATTGCGACAAATCGAAAAAAATTATTTACAGAAAAAAATTGAGTTTGTTTATTCGCAATTTACCGGTAAAGTTGCGAAATCGAGGAATTTAAGCGTCGAAAGAGTGGACAGCATTGGACAGGGAAGAGTATGGAGCGGCGTAAACGCTTTCGATCTTGGTTTGATTGACTATTTCGGCGGACTAAAAGACGCTATTCAGGAGGCTGCCAAATTGGCAAATATTTCAGATTATTCGATACTGGAACTGCCAAAAGAATTGAGCGCATTCGAAATGTTGATGAAAACTTTCGAAACCAAAGTGTCAAAATCACCTGACAACGAATTGATTCGTTCATTGAAACATTATGAATTTTTGATAAATAGCATTAAAAATTTCGGCATCGTAGCAAAATTGCCGTATGTAATAGAAATAGAGTAATTTGTGTGAATGTGAAAAAAGTAGATGTTTTTTGTCAGGGAGTGAAATATATTCGCAGTAAGATGTTTGTACGTGTAACGTTTTTCATTGTTCTTCTGTTCGTATTCCTTGTAAGAGAATATGTTGCAGCCGGCGCTTCGGAAAAAGTAAATGACATAGCGTTTTTATTGTTGGAAAGTTCAATGTTTGTATTTGGTATAATTATCTTGTTTTCAATTATAACGATACTTATTTCATTCTTTATATATCGCAAATCGAAAGCGAAGCCCAGAGTAAAATTTACATACACAGGCGATAACGAAGTTATTTGTGAAGTAGTGTGCAACAAAATACTGTTTCCATTTGCAGGCGCTGTCAAAGCCGGATTAACTTTCGACAAGCGACACGAGGCGTTAATTGTGCTTAAACGGCAAAAACACAGGCAGGCTTACGGCAAAAAGAAATTGAATCTCCCGAATATAAAAAGTTATGATTTGGATACGGTTACATTGTTTTTTCAGGACTTTTTCAGGATGTTTTCCTTTAAAATAGAAGTCAAACACAGGGTTTCGGTGGTGATTCTCCCTGTTGCCGAAAATGAAATCGAGTTGTCAAAAGTTTTGTACACAATGGACCAGGACGAAATCAGAACTAAAACAGTACATCGTAAGGAAGGAGAGTTGCTGCATTTCAAGCATTTCGAATCATCGGACGACATACGTAGAATAGTTTGGCCCGTATATGCAAAAACTAAAGAGTTGATTGTTCGCATGATAGAGATGCGTAACATGTACGCTTCACGGATAGACATGTATGCTTCGTTCTGTAACGGTTACCGGAATTTGTTGGACAAAACCATTTCGGATACGTTTTTAAATAACTACAAAACAAATATTTGGGAGGTTTACAAATCGTTAAAGAAGGATAACGAAGTGCGTTTTATTCCCGATCAGAAATCGAAAATTGCAGTTGAACATCAGCACGAAGTGTCCGCCCAAATATCCGGAATGGATTGGCATTCAAACAAAATCGAAGAATATTTCGTTGACGGGAAAGTTTCGGTCGTATGTATTTCTTCGCTGATACCATTGCAGGATATCGAAAAAATGTTTGACAAACTTGGCGCAAATGCAGTTGTCATTTTTACAAGTCTGAAATCGTCTATCGAAAAAATCGGCGTAAAAGACGTTTTAAGGGAAATTTTTACTATCCCAAACGAGAAAAAAGTCAATTGGAGATGGTTATTTTCGACCGACAGAAAAAAAGTCCTGAACAACGACAGGGCTGTCAGAAATGCTTTAATATCAAGGAATTTAAATTATATAGAAATATGATTAATAATATCACATCATGAAAAACAGCATAAATTTTATTATTTTTTTTTCACATTTAGTTGCGGATTCAAAAATATGTAGTAAATTCGCGGTTTATTAATGAAAAAGTAACATTTAGACAGAAATGGAAAAAAAGGATCGATATAATGATGAAGAACTTCTTGAATTTAAAGGACTTATAACTCAGAAACTGGAAAAAGCGAAAACTGAGTATGATATTTTACGTTTGGCTATAACTCAAGGCGAAAGTAATGATACTCAGGATACTTCGCCGACATTCAAGATTTTGGAAGAAGGTACTTCAACTCTTTCAAAAGAAGAGGCAGGACGATTAGCGCAACGTCAACAAAAGTTTATAAAACATCTGGAAGCGGCTTTGATGAGAATCGACAACAAAACGTACGGAATTTGTCGCGAAACAGGCAAACTGATTCCGAAAGAACGTCTTAAAGCCGTTCCTCATGCAACGTTGAGCGTTGAAGCTAAAAATCAAAGATTGTAATGCAGATGACGTTAAGTAAAAAGGCTTTTATTTTTATCGGAATAATATTGTTGATAGACCAGGCTGTAAAATTCTGGGTGAAAACAAATATGTATTTGAACGAAGAAATTCATGTCGTCGGGGAATGGTTCAACATTCTTTTTACCGAAAATCCTGGAATGGCGTTCGGGATGCTGTTTGGAGGTCCTACAGGGAAAATATTATTGGTGATTTTGCGGATTGCTCTGGCTATCGCATTGATTGTTTATATCCCTAAAATAACAAGAAAAGAGGGAATTACAACCGGATTGACATTCGGTATAGCAGGTATCTGCGCCGGCGCTCTGGGAAATATCATCGATTCGGCTTTTTATGGTCTGATATTCAACACCGGAACAACGTATAATCCTGATATCGGAAAATATATGGAATATACCGGAATCTCCGAACTGTCCACAACGGGCTATGCGTCGTTTATGCACGGTTGCGTTGTCGATATGCTACAGTTTCCGATTATCAGGACAAATTATCCCGACTGGTTTCCGTTCAATGCAGGCAAAAAATTTGTGTTTTTTGGACCGATATTCAATATCGCCGATGCTGCAATATCCGTAAGCGCCATATATATCCTGCTGTTTCAGCGTAAGGCGCTTAACATATTGTTCAGCAAGCATAACACCGAATAAAAATTTTGATAATATACACCAGCGAAACAATCGGGATGAAACAAAATGTCTGCACGGGAGCATTCGTTTCGTATTGAAACCAAAAGCAGAAAGACGCTTGTAATGAACTTTTAACATATTATTTACGGAAAGCGTCATTGTATATCCTGTCGGTTTCAGTTTTACACATTAATCATACTCAGTTGTATTCGTTTTCGTTCGGTATCCACGTTCAACACTTTGACTTTGACATGTTGGTGAACAGCAACGATTTCTGTCGGGTCGGAGATGAAGCGGTCTGCCATTGCCGAAATATGGACGAGTCCTTTTTCTTTGATACCGATATCGACAAAACAGCCGAAATTGGTTATGTTATTGATGATTCCGGGCAAGACTATTCCTTCTTTCAGGTCGGAGATACTCTTGATATTAGCGTCGAATTCAAAGACTTTAATACCCTGACGAGGGTCGCGTCCGGGTTTATCGAGTTCAGCCATAATGTCTGACAGAGTTGGCATACCCGTTTTTTCCGTTACATACTTTTTTAGTTGGATTTTCGTTCTCCACGATTTATCGTTGATAAGGTCTGACACGCTGCAATTCAAATCCTTCGCCATGGTTTCGACGACGTGATAACTTTCGGGATGAACGGCGGAATTATCTAAAGGGTTGTTTGCGTTGGGAATACGCAGAAATCCTGCCGCCTGTTCGTATGCCTTTGCACCCAGACGCGGCACTTTCAACAAATCTTTACGGCTTTCGAATGCTCCGTTTTTAGTTCGGTAATCGACAATGTTTTGAGCCAGCGATGGTCCCAATCCGGACACGTATGTCAACAAATGTTTGCTTGCTGTGTTGAGGTTTACACCCACCAGATTTACACAACTTTCGACGGTTTGGTCAAGCGATTGTTTCAGTTTGGTTTGATTGACGTCGTGCTGATACTGTCCGACGCCAATAGATTTCGGATCGATTTTAACAAGTTCAGCCAGAGGATCCATCAACCTTCGGCCGATACTGACAGCCCCTCGAACAGTCACGTCGTAGTCGGGAAATTCGTCACGTGCAATTTTCGATGCTGAATAAATCGATGCCCCTTCCTCGCTGACTGCAAAAATTTGTATTTGACGATTATATCGAAGATGTGTCAGAAAATATTCCGTTTCACGACCGGCGGTTCCGTTTCCTACAGCGATTGCATCAATAGAATACGCCTCGACTAACGAAATAATTTTTGTTTCGGCTTTACTCCTTTCGTTTTGAGGAGGATGGGGATAGATTGTTTCGTTGTGCAACAAGTTTCCCATAGCATCGAGACAAACAATTTTACAGCCGGTTCGATAACCCGGATCAATACCCATCACACGTTTTGGACCCACAGGAGGAGCAAGCAACAGTTGCCGGAGATTTTCGGAAAATACTTTGATTGCCTGTTCATCAGCTTTTTCTTTGGATAATGTTGCAAATTCCGTTTCGATACCCGGTTTCAACAACCGTTTATAACTGTCCTTCACAGCTATTTCGACCTGTTCCGACGATTCGAAGCATCCTTTCACGAACCGGCGGGTCAATGCTTCGATTCCATAAGTTTCGTCGGCTGTGATGCCTACTCTCAGAATCTTTTCATCCTCGCCTCTTCGCATTGCCAAAAGTCTATGCGAAGTGCATTTCGAAAGAAGTTCGCTGTAATTGAAATAATCACGATATTTATCGCCTTCCGTTTCCTTTCCTGCGATGACTTTTGAAGAAATGAAAGCGAAGCGGCTGAAAATGTTACGCATCAAATTTCGAGCCACTTTGTTTTCGCTAATCCATTCGGCGATAATGTCTCGCGCTCCCTGCAATGCGTCGGCGGCGTTTTCGACGTCGCCGGCAACAAACTGTTCCGCTCTGCTGTAAACATAGCGTTCATACTGCGCCATAAGGATTTTAGCCAGAGGTTCAAGGCCTTTTTTCCGTGCGATTTCGGCTCTTGTGTGTTTTTTGGATTTATATGGCAGGTAGATATCTTCCAATTTCGTACTGTCCCAACAGTTTTCGATGGTTGATTTCAGTTCGGGCGTCAATTTTCCCTGTTCGTCGATTGCGTTTAAGACAGTTTCTTTACGCTTTGTCAATTCGCACAGTTTTTCATATTGCTGTTTGATTTCGTTAACAGCAACTTCGTCCAATCCTCCGGTCACTTCCTTACGATACCTGCTAATGAAAGGAATAGTGGCGCCATCATTGAGCAAATCAATAGTTTTCGATACATTTCTTTCGGGAATCGAAAGTGATTGAGTAATAATCTTCGTATAAATTGTCTGCATACATAATTTTTTGTAAAAGTATCAATTAATAATCGTGTTCTACCTGTTCGAGTTTCTTTGTGAGCGCTTCCATTTTTTCTTCGTGAAGGACTTTTTTATATTCTATCGGCAGGACCTTGATAAATCGTTTCACATAGTTATCCCATTCGTTTAGAATACGTTTTGCTACCGGACTTTGAGTATATTTTTCATGCGCGGAAATCAGCAAGCGCAATTCTTCATTATCTGCTTTATCCTCTACCAACGAAAGTTCCACCATTTCCATGTTACAGAAATAGTCGAAATCGTCGTTCATATTTAGGACGTAAGCAATACCACCACTCATGCCCGCAGCGAAGTTTTTTCCGCACGAACCGAGTACGACCACCCTTCCTCCGGTCATATATTCGCAGCAATGGTCGCCGCTACCTTCGACGACGGCTGTTGCGCCGCTGTTGCGCACGCAGAACCTTTCGCCGACCACTCCGCTGATGTAAACTTCGCCGGACGTAGCCCCGTAAAGCAGAGTGTTACCGGCGATTATGTTTTTATCCGGCTCGAAAGTACTGCCACTGGGAGGTAGCAGGATTATGCGACCGCCCGACAAGCCTTTGCCAAGATAATCATTTGCTTCGCCTTCGAGTCTGAACGTTATCCCTGTCGGCAAAAACGCTCCGAAACTCTGTCCGGCAGAGCCTTTGAACACAATCCGTATTGTTTCGTCGGGCATACCTGTATTTCCGTACAATTTAGCCACCTCGCCCGCAAGCATCGTTCCCACAGCACGATTGGTGTTTGCGATTGTCGTTTCGTGATATACCGGTTTAAGTTGGATAAGCGCCTGTTTTGCCTTGTCGATTAACGATATATCTATGACATTGCCGATTCGGTGTTCTTGAGGAGTAGTGAACTTCAAATCGTTTTTAAGATTTTTGTCATAATAGAGCAACTTCGAAAAATCCAATTTTGCCGCCTTTGCGTTGCCTTTTTCGATTCGTTCGATAAGGTCGGCGCGTCCCACAATCTCGTTCAGACTGCGGAATCCCATAACCGCCAGATGTTCGCGTACTTCTGTCGCCAAAAAAGTAAAGAAATTGACCAAATACTCGTGTTTTCCGCTGAAACGTTTACGCAGTTCGGCGTCCTGCGTGGCAACACCTACAGGACAAGTGTTCATATGACATTTGCGCATCATCACGCAACCAAGCACGATAAGAGCGCTTGTCGCAAATCCGAACTCTTCGGCTCCCAGAAGTGCCGAAATGATGATGTCTTTTCCCGTTTTCAACTGACCGTCGGTTTGCAGACGGATATATTTGCGCAAATCGTTGGCTACCAAAATCTGTTGAGTTTCCGCCAAACCAAGTTCGCCCGGCATTCCTGCCCTGAATATCGAACTTATCGGGCTTGCTCCCGTTCCGCCCTCGCAACCGCTGATTACAATTACGTCGGCTTTGGCTTTGGCGACGCCGGCGGCAATTGTCCCGACGCCCGTCTCCGACACGAGTTTAACGCTGATTCGTGCCGATGGGTTTACATTTTTCAGGTCGAAAATCAATTGCGCCAAATCTTCGATAGAATAGATATCGTGATGCGGCGGTGGCGATATCAGCGATATTCCCGGTATCGAATGACGTGTGGCAGCGATAATCTTATTAACCTTGTAACCCGGCAGTTGACCGCCTTCGCCGGGTTTTGCGCCCTGTGCTATCTTGATTTGGATTTCGTCGGCATTAACCAGATATTCAGCCGTAACGCCAAACCGTCCCGATGCAATCTGTTTGATGGCGCTACGTTTGTTTAGCCCGTCCTCGCCGACGACGAAACGTACAGGATCTTCGCCACCCTCGCCGGTATTACTTTTTCCTTTGATAGCATTCAATGCAACAGCCAAAGCCTCATGCGCTTCCTTGCTTATCGAACCAAACGACATCGCTCCGCTGACAAAATATTTCATGATATTTTCGACAGGCTCAACTTTGGATATGTCGATCGCTCCCGTCGGATTCTTCCTGTATGTGAGGAAATCGCGGAGAAATATGGGCGACAGTTTATTATCCACAATGTTTGTAAACTCTTTGAATTTAGCATAATCGCCTGTTCGCGTCGCAATTTGCAGTTTCGATATTGTTTCGGGATTCCATGCATGATTTTCGCCGTTACGCCGGTATGCGTATGTTCCACTGTTTACCAGATAGTTCGATTCGATTTCCGTTCCAAACGCCGCCGAATGCCGTGCAAGTGTGTCGTTCGTAATTTCTTCAAGACCAATACCTCCTATTTTGGAATTCATTCCCTTAAAATATTTGTTGAGGAAATCCTGACTTAACCCTGCGGCTTCGAAAATCTGCGCTCCGCGATAACTTCTTAACGTAGATATTCCCATTTTCGACATGATTTTGAGAAGTCCCTTGTGTATGGATTTGATGTATTTTTGCTCCGCCGTATGATAGTCGTTACGGATTTCGCCGCGACTTGTCAGTTCATCTATAACCGACAGAGCCATATAGGGATTGATGGCAGTGGCGCCGAAACCGAACAGCAACGCAAAATGCATTACTTCGCGAGCGTCGGCAGTTTCGGCGACAATGACTATCTGCATTCTTTTCTGTTTGCCGATAAGATAGTGGTGTACGGTCGATACAGCCAGTAATGAAGGTATGGCGGCACGATTTGCATCGACACTTCTGTCGCTTAAAATTACATAGTTATAACCGTCATCGACAGCCTGTTCTGCTTGACGGCAAAGGTCATCCAAAGCCGTTTCCATTCCTTTGTAACCCTTTTTGACATCGAAGACCATCGGAAGCGATAAAGCCCTGAATCCCTTGTATCCCAGATTCGCCAAAAGGTCTAATTCGTCGTTGCCGATAACCGGAGTGTGCAGTTTCACCATCTTGCACAAATCGGGCAACGGCTCAAGAAAATTACCGTCCTGACGTCCGATATATAATGATAGCGACATCACAAGTTCCTCACGTATAGGGTCGATTGGAGGGTTCGTAACTTGCGCAAACAATTGACGGAAATAACTGTACAGCAATTGCGGTTTCTCCGACAACACCGCCAAAGGAGTGTCGTTGCCCATCGAACCGACCGGTTCTTTCGCATCGGTAGCCATGGGGATGATTATCCGTTCGATATCTTCTTTTGTGTATCCGAAAGCGTGCAGAAATTTTTGGTGATTGTTAACTCTGTGTTTTACAACACGCCCCGATGATATATCGGACAGCATTATTCTGTTTTTTGCCAGCCATTCGCGGTAGGGATACGCCGCCGCCAACTTTTCTTTAAGGTCGGAATCGTAGTATATTTTTCCCTCTAAAGTGTCTATCATCAACATTTTACCCGGTCGCAGACGTCCTTTTTCTTTCACGTCGCCGGCAGCAAATGGCAGTACGCCAGCTTCGGAAGCAATCACTATGGTATCGTCCTTCGTTATCAGGTATCGAGCCGGACGTAACCCGTTCCTGTCCAGCATTCCGCCGGCATATCGGCCGTCGGTAAACAACAGTGTTGCAGGTCCGTCCCAAGGCTCCATTACCAGACTGTGATATTCGTAATATGCTTTTAATTCGTTCGATATGGGATTTTTTTCGTTCCAACTTTCGGGAACAAGCATCGACAGCGCATTAGGCAAACTTTTTCCCGCCATCACAAAATATTCGAGGACATTGTCGAGCGATGCGCTGTCGCTCATACTGTCCTGAACAATAGGGAAAACGTCCTCCAACCCCGGCGCTTTCAGTACACTTTCGCGCGCTTGCATCCAATGCCGGTTTCCGCGAATGGTGTTGATTTCGCCGTTGTGTCCCAACAGGCGGAAAGGCTGAGCCAAATCCCAGGTCGGCAATGTGTTGGTGCTGAAACGTGAATGTACCAGCGCAAGTCCGCTCGTGAAATACGGATTGCTTAAATCAAGGAAATATTCCCGCAACTGCGTCGATGTCAACATTCCCTTATACGTAAGTCTCCGTGACGAAAGGCTTACAACGTAAAAATCGTGTGTGCCGACAGACGAAAGTGTTTTGATTCGTTTTTCGATTTTTTTCCTCGCTACATACAGTCGGGTTTCCAAATTTCTCTGATTTTCTTTGCTGACCACGTATATTTGCTTAATATCGGGTTCCGAATTGCGTGAGATTTCGCCAAGAATGTCGGGATTGACCGGCACGTCTCTGACTTTCAGCAACGATAATCCTTCGCTATCCAACAATTCTTTAATAATGTCGAGACACAATATCGACAGTTTTTTGTCTTTCGGCAAAAAGAGAATGCCGGTGCCGTATTTACCTTGCGCGGGTACGGGAATACCCTGTAAAAGAGTAAACTCGTGCGGGATTTGTACGGTTATTCCGGCGCCGTCGCCTGTTTTGTTGTCGGAACTTTCGGCTCCACGATGAAGCATGTTTTCGAGAATCTGTAACGCCTTCTCTACAATATCGTGCGATTTGTCTCCTTTGATGTTCGCAACGATGCCTACACCGCACGAATCGTGCTCAAATCCGCTTTCATATAAACTTTTTCCTTCCATAATTGCTGTGACGAATATCTATTTTTTTATACTATTTCCCGAAATTTTTGTCAAGATTTTATCTTATCCCTTATAATTTTCCACAAAAACAACCAGATATGAGAAAATTCGTATCCGGTTGTCACAATATAAACCTTTAATAATACGGCGCAATATTACTAAAAATATTTTAAACCGAAAAAAAATGTGACATGTTGAGACATATTGGCTCGCCAGATGAATTTTGTCATACACTTTAGAAACTGCGCAAACATTGGAAATGAATTGATTAGTTCGTAGACAAACAATTACAATAATGGCGTCAGCAATCGTGCGATTCCTTCCTGAGCGTGTTTATTCCATGGTCGGTTTTCCCATTTTTCGGGATTTACGGGTTTGCTGTTGTTTTGGATATCGATTTGGAATGATTTTTCCAATTCTTTCGTTATCTGGTCGTCGTAGATGATTGCCATTACTTCGAAATTGTGTTCGAAACTGCGCATATCGATGTTTGCCGACCCTACCGCCGATAAATGACCGTCGGCAGTGATGAATTTCGAATGATTGAAACCCTTATTGTACAGATACACTTTCACTCCGGCGTCCATCAGTTCGCCGAGATACGATAATGTACACCAGTAAACCAGATGCGAATCGTTGTTTTCGGGTAACATCAGACGCACGTCAACGCCGCTTAACGAGGCTGTTTTTATTGCGGTCAGTACGCCTTCGTTGGGTGTAAAATACGGAGTTGTGATGTAAATATGATGTTTTGCGCTGTTGATTATCGAAAAATAAGCCTGCATAATGCTTGCCCAGTCGCTGTCAGGTCCCGATGTTACTATCTGTATCAGAATCCGTTTATTAACAGTATTATCGGGAAAATATAACTTGTGTTTTCTCAGTAGAATCTCTTTCGATACGAAATACCAGTCAACCATGAAGATTGCCTGAAGCGACTGCACCGATTCGCCTTCGAGTTTCATGTGAGTATCAGCCCAATAACCAAACGAACCGCCGGTGATATATCTGTCGGCGATGTTTATCCCGCCCATGAACGCAACTTTTCCATCAACGACAAGGATTTTGCGATGATTACGATAGTTCAGTTTGCTCGACAGAAAAGGAAAACGAACTTTCATAAACGGTTTTATTTTCCCGTTTGCACGACGAATTTCCTTGATGAATCTGCGCGAAAGACTCCAACTGCCTACATCATCGTATATTACACGTACATTGATGCCTTCTTTTGCTTTATGTATCAGGATTTCCTTTATTTCGTTGCCGATTTTATCGTCCTCGATGATGTAAAACTCCATGTGAATATGATCTTTAGCCGACAGAAGAGCTGCTTTTATCGCCTTAAAAGTTTCTTCGCCGGTGTGATACATTTCTATTGTATTGATTTCGGTAATGATTGCTTTACTGTTATTTAGCAACAAAGTCATGATATTTTTAAAACCGGTCTTTTCAGGATAGTCTTCGAAAATTTCGCTTTTACGTAACATAAGTATTTGCTGTCTTGTCAGACGGTCGAGATATTTCATGTCTTTCAACGCTTTACGGCTGAATATTTTGATTTTGCGATAATTTTGCCCGAAAAATATGTACATGATAAGACCTGCGACCGGTAAAAAATAAAGCGTTATAATCCACATCATTGTACGTATCGGGTCGCGCTTGGTGTGATTGCGTACAACGACGGCTGAAACAGTAATCACCGTTACATAGTGAACGATTATAAACATTTGCCACATATTATCGTTTACATAATTCATCATAACAAATTCAAATAACTTAAAATAAGAATGAGAGCCATGAACAGCAACGCAAATAAAACATAATGTTGAATCTTTCCGGTCTGGAAAATCGCAAGTTTCGACAGTTTATCATTAATCTCTTTTAAAAATTTGTCAATCAAACGTTTTTTTAACATCGATTGTTCATTTCCATACTTGCGACCGGCAGGGAACAAGTCGTTTTCGGCTATAACCTCCATTCCGGTTTCGGAGTTTTTCGAAGGAATCAGTAGTTTTTCAAGATTGTTCGAAAACGAAGACGCCGTATATTGAAGTTTCGGCGTTGGCGCAGTGTATCCACAACCCCATACAGGTGCATGAACGACAACTCGTTTCGATAAAATATACTTTCGCAACAACCACACTGCAACAACAAGAACGATAAATGTCGATGACACAATACAAATATTTTGTAACGAAGGTATTAGAAGGTAATAGACAATGTTTTCCACATAAAATACATCTCTTGTGATGCCGGAAATCAAATCTAAAACTGTAAACGGGAAAAATGCTACGGTCAACATCATCATAAATGGCAGTAACAATGGCAAAATCATAAACTTATCTTCGCCGGCGCTTATATTTTCTGGACTGCGACTGTTGCCAAGAAACGAAATCCCGAAAGCTTTGGTGAACGCAATTATCGACATCCCGCCCGTCAAAACAAGAAACAGCACAACAAACAAAAGTATAAACGCCCTTGCCGGCTCAATACTGCTTAATAATGAAAACAAACCGTTGTACAGAATAAACTCCGAAATAAATCCGTTCAGAGGCGGCAATGCACAGATTGCAATTGCTCCTGCAAGGAAAAACATTGCTGTATAAGGCATTGTACGCATCGCTCCACCCATTTTATTCATTAGCTGCGTATGTGTTGATTTGCACAGTGTTCCGGCGCCGAAAAACAACATCGATTTAAACATCGAATGATTGAAAGTGTGTAACAGCGCACCCGTATATCCCGCAAAACTCAAAATCGGTTCGTCCCAGTAAGCGCCTGTTATTCCCATTCCTGCGCCAAGTCCGATTATCCCGATGTTTTCGATACTTGAATAAGCGAGCAGTCTCTTTATATCTTTTTGACGGCTCGCCTTAAATATTCCGTAAATGCTTGTTATTCCGGATACCGACAGGACAATCAGTGCAATAGTAAACAAATCGCCTCTCTCCCAGCTCTCTGCTGGAGAGAGCGGGAGGCAAACGACAACTCTCAACAGTCCGTAAATTCCCATTTTGATGACCGCTCCCGACATGAACCCGCTCACGTTGCCCGACGCCGAAGGATGAACTTCCGGAAGCCAGAAGTGAAAAGGAAAAAATCCTGCTTTTATTCCGAATCCAATGAAAAAGAGGATGAAAAGCGGATAATTCCTGTTTTGTGAAAAATAATCGGCTACAGCGTCGAATCCGCTTGAATAACTGCTGCTTTCAGCAATCGAAAACGCCGCCAAAAGAACAAACAGGCAAACGTGCATCTGAACAAGATAACTGATTGCTACCTTCAATTTCGCTTTCTGTTCGCCTTCGAAAATGACCAGAATAAATGTTGCGCCGGTCATCATTTCCCAAAACAACAGAAATGTCATCGTGTCACGAAACAGTATAACGCCCGACATCGAACAATATAACCATAAATATGCTGTATAGTGTAAAGATAATTCGGTTGCAGTTTTCTTTTTTTCGTACGATCGCAGATATCCTGTTGAATACCAAAACGCTGTCACCGAAACGATATTCAACAGTGTCAGAAACAGCGCCGACAGTTTATCGACATAAAAGACCGGCTCCAGAAAACCAGCCGAATATTGCATCCGATAATCGCCGCCGTAAGAAATACTTTCGTATAACAAACCAAACGAACTCATAACGCCGACCACCAGCAATATCAACGAAAACAAACCTTTATTCCGTTTCGGAACAAAAAATATTCCCGTCGATAACAATGGCAAAATGCAAAATAACACAATCAATTTCATAAAGATATAATCTATTTTATTGCCGCAAAAGTAGTGAAAAAAAATAAACAGACGATAATTTTAATTCCGTTGTTGCGGTCTGTCTCGTAGATGAACTTGACTGTTTGGGCGGAAACTCCGTTGTAAAGAGTCGCAGAGATGTCGTTATACTCGTAGATGGCTTTGCCATTCATTTATGGGTATTAAATCAAAATATATAAACTTAAAAATATAAAAAAGCCGGTTAGCTACGAAAAATCCGGTTACGGTCGCT
>JAITKY010000218.1 GCA_031278135.1 Prevotellaceae bacterium
AAAAAAATATATTACTTTTGCACTCGTTAAAAAAATATAATAAACATGCATATAGCGAATTCATTATGTGATGCAGTCTTCAAATTTATGATAGAAGACGAAAAAAATAGCAAAAGGCAATAATTGAAGGAGTATTAAATTGAATAATTTATGTATTTACTCGAAACGAACAATGTTATAAAACAATATGCAAGTCATCTGGCATTGGACAGTGTGAGCATATCGGTTAAGAAAGGAAGTATTTTCGGTTTACTTGGTCCTAACGGAGCCGGCAAAACCACTCTGATACGGATTATTAACAGGATCACTGCGCCCGATTCGGGGTCGTTGCTGTTCGACGGTAAACCGATGCAAGCCGTAGATATCGCACGTATCGGTTATATGCCCGAAGAACGCGGTCTTTACAGGAAGATGAAAGTTGGCGAACAAGCGTTGTATCTTGCTCAGTTGAAAGGATTATCGCGTAAGGAAGCGCTTTTGCGACTTAAAATTTGGTTCGAAAAATTGGAAATCGACGGTTGGTGGAACAAAAAAATCGAAGAATTGTCGAAAGGAATGGCACAGAAAATACAGTTTGTTGTCACCGTTATACATGACCCGGAATTATTGATTTTCGACGAACCGTTCAGCGGATTTGATCCCGTCAATACACAATTGTTGAAAGATGAGATATTAACGCTCCGAAGTAAAGGCTCGACAATAATATTTTCGACACATAATATGGCTTCGGTCGAAGAACTTTGCGACGATATTGCTTTGATTAACAAATCGAAATGCGTACTCAAAGGAAATATCAACGAGATACGGCGCAGTTATGGTTCCAACGTATATAAAATCGCTTTCAGAGGAGTAATCGACGACTTGGATTCCATAATTTCCGCAGAACACGAATTGCTGGAAAAATCGGACGAACGGCACAATATCACCGAAATAAAAGTCCGTTCCGAAAACGGGAACAAACTGTTATCGGCGATTTTGCCTTTAGTCGAGATTGTTGAATACAGCGAATTGATACCGACAATGAACGACATCTTTATTTCGACAGTTAAAAGTCACTAAAATTATGTTTGGACAAAAAAAATATCAACGGGATAAAGTTTTGAAAATCCTTGTAATACGTCTCTCCGCGATGGGCGACGTTGCGATGACGGCACCTGTGTTATATTCGTTTATCAATAAATATCCGAATGTTAAATTGTCGGTATTGTCGCAGAAAAGTTTCAGTTCGTTTTTCAGTTCTGCAAAAATACATTTTATAGGCATTGATTTAAGGTATTACAAGGGTTTGAAAGGTTTATACGAACTGTTCAAAATTCTGAAGAAGGAAAAATTAGACCTTGTCATTGATTTGCATGATGTATTGAGAAGCAATATATTACGATTTTTTTTTCGTTATATCGGCGGAACAAAAGTGTTCGTTGTCGATAAGGGACGAAAAGATAAACGGGCATTGACACGAAAAAAAAACAAAATCCTCAAACCACTAAAAACCACAGTCGAACGTTATGCCGACGTGTTTAAAGCCGCCGGATTCGAGGTCACTCCCGATTCTTGTAATATCTGCGACACCAGCGTCGATATTCCGGACAAAATCGCCGCAATACTGCCGGACGACAAAAGTACGGTATGTATTGGTATTGCGCCGTTTGCAGCGCATCAAGGGAAAATCTATCCTCTCGAAAAAATGGCGGAAGCGCTTGACTATCTTTCGATGAAAGGATTTTATCTTTTTCTTTTCGGCGGCGGAAATAACGAAAAACTGCAATTGCAGGAATGGGAAAGTAAATTTCCCAACTGTATTTCGATTGCAGGGAAATTGTCGCTTAAAGAAGAATTGCAGTTAATCAGCAGGTTGGATTTAATGTTGTCGATGGATTCCGCAAACATGCACCTTGCTTCTCTTGTAGATACAACGGTTGTATCTGTCTGGGGCGCAACGCATCCGTATGCCGGATTCACCGGTTGGCAACAGTCGTCCGAAAATATTGTACAAATTGACAAACCTTGTCGTCCCTGTTCGGTGTATGGAAACAAGAAATGTTATTTGACCGACACTCCGTATGCTTGTATGAGAGAAATCAGTCCGTCGATGATTATCGAAAAAATCATGTCCGTAGTGGGAAAACTTGATAAATAATTAACAATGTCATTGAACTCGATAGATATAATTACGGTAATGGGAGCAACGGCAAGCGGAAAAACGGCTTTGGCTGTTAATCTTGCAAACAAAATCGATGCAGAGATTATCTCGGCCGATTCGCGTCAAGTGTATCGGGGAATGGATATCGGGACGGGAAAAGACCTTTCGGAATATGAGATTAACGGCGTAACGATTCCATATCATCTTATCGACGTGGTAGATGCAGGATACAGATATAATGTTTTCGAGTATCAGCGCGATTTTTTGAAAGCGTATGAGTCGATAAAAATGCGTGGAAAAAATATTGTGCTTTGTGGCGGTAGCGGAATGTATATCGAAGCAGTTATCAATGGATATGACCTGTTGCCTGTGCCTCCAAATGAGGAACTTCGACAAGAACTCGAACCGAAAACTCATGATGAACTGATAAAAATACTGTCCTCGCTCAAACGCCTGCACAATACAACGGATATAGACACTAAAAAACGGACTGTCAGAGCAATCGAAATAGAATATTATCTAAAAAACAACAATATCGACCGGAGAGAATATCCTGCAATGAACAATGTCTGTTTCGAACTGCGTTTCGACAGGGAAACTCGCAGAAAAAGAATTACTTGTCGCTTGCTGGACAGGCTCAAAAACGGAATGATCGAAGAAGTCGAAGGTTTGATGAAGCAGGGGCTTACTTTAGACGACATGTTATTCTACGGTCTGGAATACAAATATATCAGCCTCTACATCTGCAACAAACTGACTTACGACGATATGGTCGAAAAATTGAATATCGCAATACACCAGTTTGCTAAACGGCAAATGACATGGTTCCGTGGAATGGAACGTAAAGGCACTGTAATCAACGTCATCGATGGACATAAATCTATAAACGAAAAAATAAAAGAGATTATTGCCTTTGTGAGTCTTACAGGCCTTACGGATTCGTAGGGGCAAAGCATGTCTTGCCTTCACGAATATGCACCCAAAGAACGTATCGAACTGGTCGTTGTCGTAAATTCTTTTATTGTCGAATAACTCTTCCCGTCATAAATTGCACAAAAAATATACTATTTTTATGCACGTCTAATCCCGATGTTTTCATATAAAATATTCATTACATTTTTATTTTATACATTTGTGTGTAATTGGAAATTAATGTTACCTTTGTCTCGATTATTAAGCAATACAAACAATGAATAAACAGTTGAATTTTAATTTTTTAAACAAGAAAAGAGTAAAAAAAGAGATAACCTTTCAACCCTTTTTCTTCAAAAACCGGATAGCCTGTTTTATATCGAATGTTTTGGGAGTTGTCATTGTCATTGCTATTATATTTAGTACTAAACAAATATTTACCAAATGGATTTTTCAGAGATAATATTGGGTATAAATTCCTTTGTATGGGGCGTTCCCATCATAGTCCTTTTATTGGCGACGGGTTTTTATTTTTCGTTTCGCACACGTTTTTTACAAGTTCGTTATTTCAGGCGGATGATACGTATGTTGTTGTATGGCAAGTCGTCAGTGCGGGGCATATCGTCGTTTCAGGCGTTTTCGTTAGCATTATCGGGACGAGTTGGGACGGGTAATATTGCCGGTGTAGCCACAGCCATAGCGTTGGGCGGTCCCGGCGCCGTTTTCTGGATGTGGATTATAGCCTTTTTCGGATCGGCAACGGCTTATGTCGAAGCCTCTTTGGGGCAAATTTACAAGGAAAAAATCGGCGGGCATTACCGTGGCGGACCGGCGTTTTACATACTCAGAGGACTTGGCGACAAATATTTTGCAATGATTTTCGCTGTCGTCACCATTATTTCACTGGGTTTATTGTTGCCCGGCATACAATCGAACGCAATCTGCGACGCGTTCTACAATTCTTTCGGCATAAGTAAGTATATTACTGCGATATTTGTCATTAAATTGTTGGCGTTGACTATTTTCGGAGGAGTGAAACGTTTAGCCGGAGTAGCCGAATATGTAGCGCCTTTCATGGCAATCGGTTACGTTTTGGTTGCGACGGTGATTATTGCGATGAACTATAATTACATTCCTGATATGCTGTTACTTATCATCAAAAGTGCTTTTGGGTTAGAGCCGGCAACTAGCGGGATAGTCGGTTCGGCGATAAGTATGGGCGTCAAGCGCGGCGTGTTTTCGAACGAAGCCGGACAAGGCACTGCGCCTCATGCCGCTGCCGCCTGCGAAGTATCGCATCCGGCGAAACAAGGTCTTGTTCAGGCGTTTTCGGTGTATATCGATACTTTGCTGGTATGTTCCGCCACAGCGTTTATTATCTTGATTACAGGGATGTACAACATTTACGACGCCGACGGGACAGTAATATTTTACGGCGGGAATTTACCGGCATCCGTAACCGGATATGGTCCGATTTTCACGCA
>JAITKY010000298.1 GCA_031278135.1 Prevotellaceae bacterium
ACTGAGATACATAAGATTCTGATATTGAGCGAGGAGAGATGAATCTGCAAGGTAACCGCCATTATGAGTATTTTTTTGAAAGGAGCGAAACTTTCTTTTCCTTCGTAACCGTCGACCCAATAGGAATTTATCGAATATCCTAACTGTCGGAATATACGACGAGTATCGAGATACAGTTCTTTTAATCTTTCGATGGTATAGACATTGGCGCCCATCTCTGCCAAAATAACAGCCTGATATCCGGAGCCTGTACCGATTTCGAGTATTTTTTCGAATCATTGTACTTGAAGCAGTTCTGTCTGGATGGCAACCGTAAATGGCTGGGATATAGTCTGTCCACCACCGATAGAAAACGGTTTGTCTTCATACGCCTGTTTTTCGAACCCTTTAGGAATAAACAGATGTCGTACACCCCTTTGCAATAGCATTCAACACGTTAGTATCCTGTATTCCTTTTTCCTTCAGCCGTTCGACCAGAATATTTCTCAATCCTTTTAAAACCAGCGATTCCTCCATTGGCAAGCAATTTACTCTATGATTTGTTTTATTCTGTCTATTGTCATTTCCGTAAAATCATTGATAATCAAATCTGTTCCGGTCAGTCGTTCTTTAGGCAAAGAAGTTGCAACTCCTGCGACTTTCATTTTTGCCGACTGCGCTGCCGCTATTCCTGCCAAAGCATCTTCGAATACCAGACAGTTTCCGGGCTTTACGTTCAACAGTTCAGCGGTTTTCAGATAGATATCCGGAGCAGGTTTTGCCCTTTGCACCATCGCGGCAACAACCACGACATCGAAATAATCGCGTATCTGTAATTTATCTAGCACAAAATCAATGTTTTCGACAGGAGCCGAAGAACCTACGGCGACAAGAATACCGTTCTTTTTCAACTCTTTAAGCAATTCGACCAAACCGGCGACCGGCTTTATATGAGGCGCATATATTTGGCGATAGTATGCTTCTTTTCCGGTTGCCAGTTCCCTGTGCCGTTCTTTACTTTCGTTTGGAAACAGTTCAGCCATAAGTTCTTCGTTTCCTCTGCCGAACATTTCGGGAGCAAGCGTCGTCCCAAATTGACTGAAATATTCGGCAAAAGCACGTTCATGAAAATGGGCGTTATCCACTAAAACCCCATCCATGTCAAAAATTACTGCAATCATATTTTTTATTTAGACTTTTTCCCAAACACCGATATGTTGATATAGCGTTTCGGATTTTCTTTAATATCTGATAATAAATCATTAAGACTGTCCAACGAATTTACGATATTATTGTACATCGATTCGTCGTATATCAGTTTGCCGGCGTTTCCGGTGCCAGAATTGATCTTGTTGATAACCGTTTTCAGTTCATCGACGACTTCTGCAAATCGGATAACCTTCAGCGAATCGCTCAATTCGGTTAAATTGTTGATAATACGATTGATATTCGCCGAATTGTTCCGCAGATTCGACGTTATGGAATCGACATTTTCCAGCGACGACACGATATTCGCTTTGTTTTTGTTCAATGCCGCCGACAACTGGGAAACGTTTTGCATCGTATTTGACAGATGCGCAATTCCTTTCGACAGGTTTTCAATGTTTTCATCCGAAAATAACCTGTTGATGCTCTGAAAAGTCGAATCAACGTCTTTGATTGTTTTGTTCAGATTGTTCTTTATCGAAGGCAAATCGTCCATCAGCAGCGAAAACGCATCCTCTTCCATTCCGGTTTTGATTATTGAATTTTCGGTCAGCATCTCATGGGAATCGCCTATCTTTATTTTTATCGCTTTATTTCCCATAATATCAGAACTGTAGAGATATGCGACCGAATTATTGGGGACACTGTAATTCGATTTAATCTGGAGTTCGACTTTGAATTTTTCGGTCTCCTGATCGAGGCGTATCTTACTGACTGTCCCGACTTTCAAACCTTTTATCGAAACCTGGGCGGTGGTTTGCAATCCTTCGATATCGTCGTAAATGGCGTACAGTTTTTGTACTTTATTAAAGATATCTTTTCCTTTCAAAAAATTTATTCCCCACACCAAAGCGCCCAGTGTAACAGCGAAATAAATACCTATTTTAACTTCTTTTGACAATCTCATTTCTGTATTTTTAACGTAATAAAAGAGGTGCAAATGTACGACAAAATTATGAATGACGAAAAAATTATATATCTTTGTGCCGCATATAAAGATATTATAACTAAATAAAGTATTATAAATGAAAATATTATTAGCAACACAAAAACCGTTTTCGTCAGTTGCGGTCAATCAACTGAAAGAACTTGTAAAGGCGAAACACGAATTGATTCTTCTCGAAAAATACAGGGAACAGTCCGATTTGGAGAACGCTGTTAAAGACGTGGATGCTTTAATCGTGCGTTCCGACAAAGTTACGGCTGAGGTCGTAAATGCGGCGGCGAACTTAAAAATCGTTGTACGTGCGGGAGCAGGATACGACAATGTTGATTTACAGTCGTGCAGCGACCGGAAAATAGTCGTAATGAACACTCCCGGACAAAATTCGAACGCTGTCGCTGAACTTTCGATGGGATTGATGATTTTCCTTGCGCGGAATACGTTTTTGCCCGGAACAGGAAGCGAACTCAAAGGTAAAAAACTTGGAATCCATGCTTATGGAAATGTCGGCAAATCAGTAGCCGGAATAGCTAAAGGTTTTGGAATGGAAGTGTCGGCTTTCGATCCGTTTGTGGACGACAGCGTTATGATTGGCGACGGCGTAACTCCTTTGAAATCGGTCAACGAACTCTATTCGGGAAACGACATTATTTCAATCAACATTCCGGCGATTTCATCTACCATTAAATCAATAAACAGGGACATCCTGGATAATTTGAAGGAAAACGTCATACTGATTAACACCGCTCGAAAGGAAATCATCGACGAAGTTGATTTACTGAACGCTATGAGAAGAAATACGGGAATTAAATACGGCGCTGACGTTATGCCCGACTGTCACGAAAAGATGAAAGAATTTGGTGCAAGATATTTCGCTACTCCAAAAAAGATGGGCGCCGAAACCGAAGAAGCAAATGTCAACGCTGCAGTAGCCGCATTAAATCAGATAATTGACTTCTTCGAAACAGGTAATGAAAGATTTCGCGTGAATAAATAAATATGAAAACGATACTCGTAACAGGAGCCAACGGGCAACTTGGCAGTGAATTAAAAAAGTTATCGAAGAACGTAAAATTCGATTTTGTTTTTACGGATGTGGACGAGTTAGATATAACGGATATTCTGGCATGTGCAGCATTTTTCGATAATGTTAGACCGGATTTTGTAATCAATTGCGCTGCCTATACTGCTGTGGACAAGGCTGAATCCGAAAAACGGATTGTGTGGAAAATAAATGTTGATGCTGTAAAAAATCTGGTGATATCGTGTTCTTTACACGGGTCGTACCTGATTCAGATATCTACCGACTACGTATTCGACGGGAAATCGTCCGTGCCTTACGTCGAACGCGATTTGGTCGCACCACAGTCGGAATACGGAAAAAGTAAGGCGGCGGCTGAACTCGAAGCGCTGACTTGTCCAAAATCATTGGTTATAAGAACGTCGTGGCTATATTCAACATTCGGGAACAATTTCGTCAAAACGATGATACGGATGGGACAGCAACGAGAAGCGCTCAACGTAGTTTTCGATCAGATAGGAACTCCAACGTATGCAGAAGATTTGGCTTCGGCGATACTTGAGATTGTCGGAAAAATCGATTCGGATGAAAAAAAATTTGCCGGCGGTCTGTTCCATTACAGCAACGAAGGTGTGTGCAGTTGGTACGATTTTGCTTGCGCAATAATGAAACTGTGCGGATCGAAATGCAGGATATATCCCATAGAAACAAGCGATTATCCTACGCCCGCAAAACGTCCGAAATATGGCGTCCTGAACAAAGCTAAAATAAAATCAACATACGAAATCGACATCAATCACTGGTATTCAAGTTTAGAGAAAATGATTGATGCATTAAACAGGGTGGAGACGTTGTAATGCGACGTTGTGCGGGTCGTCGAAGAGACGCAA
>JAITKY010000299.1 GCA_031278135.1 Prevotellaceae bacterium
TTACAAAATAACGGAAATTAACAATTTTTTAAGACATTTTTGCGACTATGATAAGTGTGGAAGTCTGTGCCGCGCCCCACGGAAGTTTGCAACTATAAACGGAGTATAAAGTTTTGCAAATATAGAAAAGGAAATTGAAAAGAAATTCCTTCGTCATTGTAAGCCTTGAGCTTGCAATGACGCCCAAATTGTGCCAATTCCTCCCCTTGGAAGTTGAAGAGCATGATGATTTTGAAATACATTTTTTTATCGGATTTTTTTATTAGTTAAACCTCTGTGGGACGCGGCACAGACTCCCACGCATATCATAATAGCAAAAAAGTCTTAAAAATTCGTTAACTTGTGTTGTTTTATGAAAAAAAACGCGTTTTTCGCCATATTTTTTTTCGTCTTTAACGGAAATTTAACTTTTTTCTGCTAGTATGGTAATCGGTGGAGAGCATGCCGCGCGCCAGAGGTTTTAAATGTAAAAAAATCTGATAAAAAATGTTTTTCATAATCAACTTCTCAATTTCCCTACTTTCCAAGGACATGTAATTTTGGCGTCATTGCAAGCCCTTCAGGGCTCGCAACGACGAAGGAATGTCTTTTTATATTTTCCATTTTTTATATTCTATATTCTATATTCTATATTCTATATTCTATATTCTATATTCTATATTCTATATTTACAAAAACTTCCTGGGGCGCGGAACCTTTCTTTTTATATTTGCAAACTTCCCGGGGCGGGACGCGGCACAGACTCCCACGCATATCACAGTAGCAAAAAAGTCCTGAAAACTTTATGAGACGGCCGTGCCAACGAAACGATGCTTATTTTAGAAGCAGGAAACGAAAAACAACGAAAGGTAATAATAACAATCAACAAAAGCTCACGAGCACCGCTTTTTATCATCTTCAAATTCAAAGCATCGTTTCATCTCTTTTCCGACCGTTACAAAACTACAATAACCAGGTGTATCATACCACAGTTTCATCTGTGGATGCAATCCTTCCGTTAAGAAAAAAAATTAATTTTTTTTATTTTTGTGAGGCATTAAATTATCTCATCGATTTCCTGTACAATTTTGTTAGTACAATACAATGCATTAATTATTTTTTCGTAATGTTTGCTGTCGTCGTAATTAAGTATGCGATTGCAGCGGTCTTTCAGCCATTTTTGCGCAGGTTGGTAGCCTCCGATGTAAAAATTCCACGCCTTTTTCGGAACGTTATAGAAATATTGTGCATCATTTATGTAAACTTTTTCTTCGATATATTTTATTTTCGTGACTTCGTTGTTTCCGGATATCGGATAATTTATGTGAATAGTGTGCAGTTCGTCGCTTTCGAGTAAATGAATTTGACGCAACCTTCCGCCGAGCTCAACCAATTGCCAGAATGCATTGCGATCCGTCGGATACGGCACTTTTGGAAAATCTATTTTTAGAAATTCCTGATATTTATTGCAATAACTCGGTGAATGCAGCACAGCGTATATGTAGTCGAATACATCAATCGGTGCAAATGTGTCGCGTTCATCGGTTTTTTCTGGAACGAATTTGAGTTTTAATTTGTTTGCGAATTTTTCAATTGCCGGTAAAGAGAAATTCGGTTGACGAGAATTGTCGGTGTCAGAGTAGGTGTATAGTGGGTAAACATAATCAGTTCCCTGCATTCCCGGGGAAGACCAAGCTCTAATATCACTTATACTTTTTGAAATAAATACCGGTGCAACCTTAATGTGAAGCCCTCGCTTTGCAATCAAACAAATATTTTCCCTCAGCATATGTCGCATAACATTATGACGCGGACGGCACATAAAACCTCTCACTTTTCCCGTATAATAAGTGAAACGAATATCAAACGGTCTGTACATTATTTGCGTTATCTCACCTTTACCTTCTTTAGCGTCTTTTAGGAAATTAATTCTTTTCCATTCTGTGTTTTCTTTTTGCATTTTGGGATATTGAAAAATTAGCTCATCTTCCGACATTGTTCGAAAATTTGTCAAACGTTCCATTAGCTCAAAACGCGAAAAACAAATCGCCAGCATGTCATTTTTGGTTTCTACTCCAGTACCTCCCACGACAAACAACTCTCGAATACTTATTCCCTCATCATATTTTTTTTGGTGCGAAAAATCTTTCGGCGCAAAAAAGTAGTATGGAGCAACAGGCGCTATTTCTGAGAAATCATTAATGCTCACCATTTCATCAGATAGAAAATCATATTTAGCTTCGCGTTTTCCGTACAGATCGCGATAAAATACATTGGCTGGTTTCTTGCTTCTGGTGGTTTTCACAAAAATATTGATGGAAACGCCCTGCATAATATCGAAAACATTTTCGTCCTTCGAACCATCCGGGCACGTCTCTTTTTTCCTCGAATTTCCGTGCAGATTCAGCACATAAATTTTATCGAAAACTTCCAATAGCGTTTTACGCATCTGTCTATGTATAATTCCGTCCAGGAATCCGTTGTTGCAAACATAAGCCAATATGCCGACGCCACTTTTTTCAATTTGGTATTGTGCAAAGCGAATGAATTTAATATAGTCATCTGAAAGTGGCTGAATATTTTTTTCATTCAAATCTTTTTTATAATCTTTCATTAGATCTGTGATCCATTTTCCTTTATTGGAACTGCTAATGCTGTATGGTGGATTGCCCAATATAACTGTTACTCGTGTGTTATTGTTGTCGTTTTCCGCTTTTTCCGTTTTTTCCGTTTTAAGCATGTTCTGTCTCTAGAGTGTTTTTCAAAAATATGCGCAACTTATCATTCGGTTTCATGTTATATCCTGTTTTTTTCAGAGTCATACCGATCTTCCAATGTGAAAGTGCAAATGGAATCATTGACAACTCGGCTCCTTCAATGCTATGTAATAGATGATTTTGAACATATGAAGCCCATTCCTCCGGATTTTTGTAGTTGTATTTTTTATAAATTCTGTTGATAACACCAACAAGAAACGTTCCAGTCCCGGTTGCTGGATCAAAAATTTGCAACGTGGGCTTTCCATCTTTGGTTGTGGATGTATCGGCAAGTCCTTTTTCCATATGAAAATCGGTACGTAATATTTCGTCGACTGCGCGCACGATGAAATCCACCACGGGTTGCGGAGTGTACCAAACGCCCGCGGCTTTCCGTGCGATGCCGTCATACTCACTCAAGAAAATTTCGTAAAAATCAAAATTTGGATCGCCGTTAGCGCAGCTTTTGTTTAAATTTTCTAAAACTGATTTCTTATCCATTTGCGAAAACAGATCGACAATATCGTTGGCGGCATTTTTGATGCTTTCATTCGCTTCATTTTTAAACACGAAATTAAACACTTTTCTGTAAAGCGGATAAAAATCAAATAAAGGCGTTCTAGATTTTTCATTATCATCTGTTTCTGTTGCTGTTTCGATAAACAAACCAAAAACGACAATTTGTGCACAAAAATCAGAAAAACATTTAGTTGAAATTTCAGTATCTGTATCTTTTTGGAATTCATTAAGTAGTTTATTAAACTCTAAGGCATCTATATTATTGCTGTCGTTTTCAGGAGCGTTACTAATAGCTTTTGCTAGCGTTTTTGCTTTGCTAGCCATGATTGATGCTAATTTTTGCGATGTGTTTATGGTCTGATCTCGATGATCTAGGTTTTCTTTTTTTTGCATAATTTCCATTTGTATAATTTCCAAACGTTTTCGATGGTCATATACACATTTTTATTCTGCATTTTTTTTTGGTTTTTTTAAAAAAAAATAAAAAAAAGCTCTTCGAATAGTGAATAAGGGTATCGGAAAAAAAAGGCGAGCTATGTATACGAAAGAGAATTTACAGGCGATAGAAAAAGCGATAAGCGACATGCAGTGTGGGCGGCGTGTTGTTGGCGTGAGCTATGGTGATACTCGTGTGCAATATGCAAATTTAACTTTGGATGAGCTAATCAATTTACGGAATCGCATTAAAATTGGTCTTGAAGATTCGGATGAATTAGTAAAGCGTCAGGTGCGTTTCGTAACATCGAAGGGGACTGCATGACAAAGATGCTCTTGGATCCATTAATCCGTTCCGCCAGGAATTTTTTTCATAACGTTTTGCACAAAAAGGCCTCGGCACCCTACGACGGAGCCGGACACGGCAAGCGTCTCGGAAATTGGTATCCGTCGAGTTCGTCCATCAATGCTATTTTGGCTTCAAGTTTGAGCACATTGCGGACTCGTTCCCATGATATTGTTCGTAAAAACCCCTACGCTGCAAATGCAATTGAGTCGATTGTTTCAAATTGCATTGGTACGGGAATCAAGCCGCAGTCGAAGTCAAAAGATCCGGAATTTAGAAAAAAGATTCAACAATTGTGGTTGCATTGGACAGATGAGGCGGACGCGGCCGGGCTCTGCGATTTTTACGGATTGCAAACTTTGGTGATGAGAAGTGTTATCGAATGCGGCGAGTGTTTCGTGCGCATGAAAATCGACAAAAGTAACGCGACAGTACCACTGAAATTACAAGTGTTAGAAGCCGAGCATCTGAATTCATCGAAGGACGGTGTATTGCCAAACGGAAATATTATCAGATCGGGAATCGAGTTTGATAAATCAGGCAAGCGCGTTGCCTAC
>JAITKY010000004.1 GCA_031278135.1 Prevotellaceae bacterium
TTACAAAAGAGTGATGAGCGCTGAGCACTGATGAACAAACATCGAAAAAAACATTGCGCCCGCAACAATATGTCGCGGGCGTATTTGTTTTCCCTAAATCGATCACAATTTTGGTAAGACTTTAAATTTTAATAAGGGGGATTAAGATTCGGAAAAACTTGTGTTAATTTGTGGACAAAGTCAAATGGATTTTTTGACCCGAACCGTATGTGACGCCCTGTTCCGGCGACTGTTTGACGACTGTTCCGATTCCGGTGTACGACACTCTAAACCCTCTGTTTTCGAGCAGGAATACGGCATCCCGTAAACCCATCCCGGTAACATCGGGAACAATTCCACGTTTTAATGGCAATTCCGATACCTGCATTTTTTTATTTACTGTGTTTACCTTAATCCATGTATCGCTATCGACAGATAACGGCAAATCAAGTTTTTTTGATATTACCGAAAGATTTTCGCTTCTGGTATTTTTTATGACGGGAATATTTGTCGAAACGTCGGCAGGCACAAAATCCCTGTCGCAATAGAGAGCGTATATTCTGTCCGAAATTTTGCGAAACAGAGGTGCGGCAGTCGAACCGGCATAGAAATTTTTCATTTCCGATTTAGTCAGGAGTTTGGTATAAAGCGCTACTATGCAGGAATATTTGGGTTTTTTCTCTGGGAAATAACCGCAAAAACTCGACAAGTCGCGACTTGAACTGTCGGGTGTTTCATAATTTTTTACATTTTCGAGCCACATTCGGGCTGTACCTGTTTTTCCGGCAATTCCGTACGGACTTTTGGCAATTCGCCGGGCATTTCCCCATCCAACGACTCGCGACAGCGCTAATCGAACTGAATCTAATGTGGATTTGGAACATATTGCTTTGTTGATTATCTCTGGCTCGAAGATTTTTGTTGAGCCTGTTCTTCGACTGACTATACCTTGCACAAGTCGCGGTTTCATCATTATTCCATTGTTTGCTATTGCGTTATAGAACGACAGGATATGAACCGGCGCCAACTTTATCTGGTATCCGTGCGAAAGTTTCAACATCGTTTCTTTGTTGCTGTTCTGATTGATGGATGGTCTTATTTCGTCCATTTTTTCGATTTTGTGGGTTATTTTCAGGGCTTTGATTGCCTGGATAAATTTGTCGATATTACGGTCGAACGCCTTGTCGATCATATTTCCAGTGCCGATGTTAGACGAATTTTCGATTATCCTCGAAACAGTCAGGAACGAATCGAGTTCGTTTTTTTCAGTAAACTGTTTATTATCTCTCCAGATTTTGGTGTTGAACTTTTCGGAAAAGCTGACTTTTCCCGTCTCCAGTGCGAGCATCAGCGATACGGTTTTGAATGTCGAACCCGGTTCGATTGTTGCTTTGGTTGCATTGTTGTATTTATCGCGAATATCGCTGTAATAGTCTTGATAATAAGCGCCTGTGTTTGCTATGGCTTTGATATCGCCTGTTTCGACCTCCATCAAAATTACAGTGCCTCCGACCAGCCGTTTGTCGCCGAATATTGCATTTTGCAGCGCCGTTTCGCAAATATCCTGCATCCGTATATCTATGGTAGTCAAAATATTGTCGCCGTTTTTCAGTTCGGCATTATACATGTTTTCGATGCCTGAAACCGTTTTTTCGCGGATAATCCCGATAGCCGAATGTGCAAAATCGTCGCCATAAGGATACTCGCGTTTACCCATTTCTTTAGTATAAATCCCGGTGACATTCCTTCCGCGTTGTTTCAAATACGGATTCTCGACTATCATATCTCTCTGGAATACATTTATTTTATCCTTTAAAATATTTCTGGTAAACCATTCCTTTTCACCGGTTTTATCGTTTTTTTTCTCGTCTTCCGCTTTCACTCTGTAACCGTATAATTCTTTGTAATAATCGTCGGCGTTTCCGCCCACCGATTTCGACAAAGTCTGGGCAAATTCTTTATATATATGTATCCTTAATGTGTCCAATTTTACAGGATTCTTTTCATCGGCTGACACCTTTTGTCTGTCGATAGTATAATTTTTGCCGATTCTCACGCCGAAATCCGTAAACAGCATATATTCGGGATAATATATGGCAAGAGGTTTCCTGTCAGACGATAATATGTCGCCACGTCGAAAACTTTCGGATTTGATAAGTCGTTCACGTTCATCCTCTTCTGCCTTTTTTAGATTGGGATTAAACACAATAAACAATCCGCAAATAATGCAAAATATTGCATAGCCAACAAACAGGCGATACAGTACTGATATGGTTTTATATATTCTGTCGGCGGTTTTCATTTTTCTACTTTAATTGGGGGATTAGTCGATTCTTCTAACTTTAAATCATATTTATTCGATAAATTGATCAGGTTACGGTAGTTGTAAAACTCCGTGAACTCTTTCAGTTTCAGATTGTATCTTATTTTGGATCTCAACAGCCTTTCTTCTAATCGATTTTGCTGCTTGACTTCAAGCTCATATATTAACCCGTTGCTGATATACAAGATTATCAGAATAAATATCAGTATAAGATACTTGTAATGCTTCCGGACAAATATTATTATATTATCGTCATTATCAGCGACAGTTGCGAGTATTTGTTTAAATATTTTCATTGTTTTTTTCGGCTATTCTTAATTTTGCACTCCTCGAACGGCTGTTGACATCGATTTCATCGTCGTTCGGAACGATTGCTTTTTTTGTGATAACTGTAAACGGACTGATGTCGTTTCCGTAAAAATCTTTGAACCTGCGACCTTCGACATTTCCGGTTCTGATGAAATTCTTAACCATCCGGTCTTCAAGCGAATGGTACGAAATCACCGACAACCGTCCGCCTGCAACTAAAATTTCGACCGTCTGTTCTAAAAAATGTCTCAACGACGCCATTTCTTTATTGACTTCGATCCGGAGCGCCTGAAAAACTTTCGACAAAAACTGTTTTCCTTCTGATTTCGGGACAAATGGCTCAATTGTTTCAAGAAAATCTGCTACCGACACAAATGGCTGCTGTTCTCTCGATTCCAAAATCGCCCGTGCAAGTTTTCCGGCTTGTTTGATTTCTCCGTATTCGAAAAAGACATGTTCGAGCCTGTCGTGGGAATAAGTATTCAGGACCGACTGCGCTGTGAAATCCGAATCCTGTCCCATCCGCATATCCAAGACCGCATCGGGAAAACGAAACGAAAATCCTCTTTCGCTTTCGTCGAAATGATGCGACGACACTCCCAAATCCGCCAGAATACCGTTTACTTTTCCGATATTATAATATCTCAAAAAGTTCCGCATAAAACGAAAATTGTTTTGCACAAAAATCAAACGTTTGTCGTCCGGCAAATTATTTGCTGCTTCGATGTCTCTGTCGAAAGCAATAAGTTTACCGTTTGTGAGACGCGACAGAATCTCCTTCGAATGACCTCCACCTCCGTAAGTGGCATCAACATAAACGCCATCTGCCTTTATCTCAAGCGCATCGACACTCTCTCGCAAAAGCGCAGGAACATGATAACCCTTTGCTACATTAACCATTTTTCTACAACTTCAGGGCACAAAGATACTAACTTATTTT
>JAITKY010000119.1 GCA_031278135.1 Prevotellaceae bacterium
GAAACATTCAGAGAGTGTTTCGTGCCGAATTGCGGGATTTCAATACAGTCGTTGCACATATCGACGATATTTTGTTGAACGCCTTTTACTTCGTTGCCGAATACGAGTGCGTATTTCAAAGTTCGATAGGGAAGAAAATCATTCAGCAGGATACTGTTTTCCGCCTGTTCGATGGCAATTGTCCGGTACTGTCTTTCGTGGAGAATGGATATTGCGGTTTCGGTTTTTTCGAAATATTCCCAACTCATCGAATTTTCGGCGCCGAGGGCTGTTTTATGGATTTCGGCAGACGGCGGAGTTGACGATATACCACAAAGTATTATTTTTTCGATACAAAAAGCATCTGAAGTTCGGAATGCCGAGCCAATATTGTGAGCACTGCGCACATTATCCAACACCAGCGTAATGCGCAATTTCTCAACGGTTTCAAATTCTTGAGGCGTTAAACGGTTTAATTCGGAATTAAGCAGTTTTCTGTTTTTCATACTTCTGTATCATTGCAATTTGACCGACTTTGTTTTAACTTCGATACCGTCGTCGGTCAGTTCACTGTAATTGACAAAAACATAACCTTTTCGAACAGTGTCTTTCACTATGGGCAAGATATTTTTTTCCCATTGCATGCAATGCGTCGATACCGGTTCGAGAGCCTCAACCCATTGATTTTCTTTCAAAGTATAGACATAATATCCTTTCCAGCAACTCGATTCCCAAATCGGCAACAATCCGATCTCATCGGAGCCGTCATTGTTGATATCTCCCTCATTAACAGGACTTCCTCCAAGACATGTGCTGACAATTACAGGAGGAATAGCGCCGGAAAAACGGATTTTACATTCTTCCGTTTTGTCAATGATTTCGAGCCACATATAATCGGTCATTCCGTCGCCATTAAAATCGCCTTCTACAGCATTACTCGGAATTTGCGCTCCCGACGAAAGTAACCGGTCTGTTGTCAAGTCGCTTTCGGCATATATCTTCCACACTCCATTACGCATTCTGAAAATCAGATATGCCGCAAATTTTTCATCATCGTTACCTTTAATTACTGTTTTAGTGAAATTTATCCTTATAAGCCCGTCCCTTATCGAATCAAAAAAGATTCTGCCTTCGATTATCTGCTTGAAATCAGGATATTTCTTAAAATATTTGAGTTTGCTTTTGATACATTCATCGACAGTATATTTGTACTGATAAAAATGTACAACCGTATCGTACAAATCCCTTAAAACGTTAATATCCTTGTTGTTGTTAGCCTCGTTCCAGATTTCAACAAGTTTGTCGAGCGATGTTTCCGTTTTCATATTTTCTTCGGACTTAATCTTTTTACGTCCGCAGCCATTGCAGGATTCGAACAGATATATCAAACATAAACTCATAAATAATACTTCAAAAACTTTCTTCATCTTATTGTCTAAATTATCAAACTAATAAAAAATTGTACCTTCTTTTAATCAAAAAAGATTTACAAATGCAATTTTAGTACTATTTTTTGAAACAGACGTAACAAATCTGAATTTTTTCCCAAAAAATAATCGAATCGCTCACGGACAGTCAAACAAATTCAGTCATAATTTGTTCAATCCTACATATTTAGTAAAAAAGAAAAAAAGATGTTTATGTTGAAAAAAAATGGTTGCAGAATCGCAAATTATATGTTTTTTTCACTGTTTTCTTTCGAAATTTTGGGATTTTTCAAGTTTTTTTTTGTGATTTAAACGCTATAATCAAAAAAAGTATTAACTTTGCGCATTAAAAAAGTACAAAATGAAACGTTTTAAATTATACAAAGATGAAAAAGATATTTTTTACAAGTATTATCCTGCTCAGCATTTTAGCGTGCGGCGAAACAACAAAAAAAGCAGTACCTCCAAGAGATGGAGTGGTTTATGAGGGAGATTCCCTTAATTTTATCAAATATACCTATAAAGAAGGTTATTTGGCGAGCGAAGAACCGTTTATAGGCGGAAAGATCGATGGCGTGGCAAAACATTATTACTCGAACGGAAATTTGCGCACTAAGATCGAGTATAAGGAAGCCCGACGAAATGGAATCATGGAATCCTATTACGAGACGGGTGAAAAACACGGGGATATCCCATACACAAACGGAAAAGTCCACGGAACCAGACATAATTACAAAAAAGATGGTTCGTTGACAATGGTTTGCACGTATGAGAATGGAAAACCGGTGCCCCCGCTCGAAGAATATGACGCAGGAGGCGTAAAAATCAAACAGCCCACTATCAAATTCAGTACGAGCGCAGGAGCGCTGAAAATGGAATTGAGCGACAGAACATTCACTTCTGTCACGTTTTTTAAAATCGAGAAAGAAAAATTAACCGAAATCCCAAGCTCAAAAAGCGTCGGTACTTTGTATGGGGCTAAAAAAGGCGACAGGATAAGAGCGTATTACAAAACTCCACGAGGAGCGGAAGGCGCTGTAGATGCTAAATATTAATTGATAATTAAACTGTTAATAATTTTAAATTTATACAGAAAAATGAAAAAAGTATTATCATTTGTTTTAATAGCATGCATTATATCGCTTGCTTATTCATGTAATTGCGGCTCGAAAGAGAAAAAAAACGAAAAAGTCGAGTCGTGTTGTAGCCAAAAAGCGGAGATAAAAAAGATTGTCATAACGGCATATCTTGATATCAAAACCGACCAAATTGAGAAATTTTTGACCGAAGTGCAGGAGGTTATCGACAAAAGTAAGGCAGAAGAAGGCAATGCAGGCTATAATTTGTTTTCCGACTTAAAAGAGAAAAACAAGTTCGTGTTTGTCGAAGAATGGAAGAGTCAAGCGGCAGTCGATACTCACTTTGCCACAGAGCATTTCAAGAAATTCGACACATTGATGAACGAGGTTGCAGCAGCTCCTCCAAAGATTAAAATCTTTGAAGTTGTTAATGAAAAATAAAAGATTTTTTTATTTTTTTTAGGAAAATAGTAGGTGAATTAAAAATTTTTACTACTTTTGCGCGTCGTTTCGAGCGACGCCCTGGTGAGGTGGGTGAGTGGCTGAAACCAACAGTTTGCTAAACTGTCGTACGGGAAACTGTACCGGGGGTTCGAATCCCCCCCTCACCGCAAATAAAATCATTATCGCTATGTTGTTCATAATTTATATATTTGTAGCACAAGCAGTATTGGATGCCTCCTCCGATGACGTCAGGCCGATTGCAATGAAATATATT
>JAITKY010000143.1 GCA_031278135.1 Prevotellaceae bacterium
ATTTACTTAATTTGCATTAGTTGCTACAAAAACATCCTTTTTTAGTGATAAAGTACTGATTTAATGATAAATCCTGTACCAAAATCCGTTACAAGTAATTTTTACTTCTATAATTTCGGTTTGATTTAAATTGACATTCCACATGGCGCAGATTTTTCCTGTTTTTTTTTATCTTTTTTGACGCTTTGTATATATTTTTTTGTTGCAAAATCAAATTCCGACACCCTTTTTTGATTGTTGTCGGCAAAAAAGATTTTGTGACTTTTTTGTCTTCTGTCATCGACTTGAAAACCAAGCGGTAGACAGGGTTTATTATAGACATATTCGGGTTATTTTTTAAATGTTTTTTTGAAATATTTTAAAAATTTATTTTGCAGAAAAGAAATTTTCTCTAAATTTGCACCCCGTTTTAAGTTTGTAATGAGAAGTATTTTGTTTGAAAAAGGAGATTGTTTTGAATGAGAAGTATATAGAGATTAAAGGAGCGAGAGTTCACAATCTCAAGAATATAGATATTCGTATTCCAAGAAACAAATTAATTGTATTGACAGGGCTTTCGGGTTCGGGCAAATCGACTTTGGCGTTCGATACGATTTTTGCTGAGGGACAACGCCGTTATGTTGAGAGTCTTTCGTCGTATGCCCGGCAATTTCTGGGCAGAATCAATAAACCCGAAACCGATTCTATTACGGGCATCCCGCCTGCTATTGCGATTGAACAGAAAGTGAATACCCGCAATCCACGCTCGACAATTGGAACATCGACCGAGATATATGATTATCTGAAACTTCTGTTTGCCAGAATCGGACGGACCTATTCTCCGCTATCGGGGCAGGAAGTGAAAGTGGACACGGTTACCGATGTAGTTAATTATTTTTCGGGCAGACCTTCGGGTGAGAAAATTATGATTTTGTCGCCGTTGAACGAATCGCAAAAAAAAGGAATTATCGAGATACTCACGCTTTTGGTTGACGAAGGGTTTTCGCGCATTGTAGTCATCGAAAATAATGTGGAAAAAATAGTAGATATAAAAAATTTCCTTGTCGATTACGACAAAAAATATGCAAAGAAAAAATATCCGGTCTATCTGCTTATCGATCGTGTGGCGACGGCTCCGGACGAAGAAGTTCTTGCCCGTGTAGCCGATTCGGTGCAGTTAGCCTTTAATAAGGGAGAAGGTTTCTGTTATTTGCATGTTCACCCCGTCGACGATAAATCTTTTCTCAAAAGATTTTCGGATGCATTCGAAATTGACGGTATCCGTTTCGAGAAGCCGACGATTAATCTATTTGGGTTCAACAATCCTTTGGGCGCCTGTCCGAAGTGCGAAGGTTACGGTAAAGTTTTGGGGATTGACGAAAATCTGGTTATTCCCGACAAGTCCCTTTCGGTTTACAGCGACGCAATTACATGCTGGAAAGGCGACACGATGAAAATATATAAAGAAAAACTGATATATTCCGCTCCGAAATTCAATTTTCCCATTCACCGGCCATATTACGAACTTAGCGAGCAGGAACGCAGGCTGTTATGGACAGGAAACAAATGGTTCGAAGGTTTGGATACATTTTTCGAAATGCTCGAAACCAACAAATACAAAGTACAGTACAGAGTTATGCTTTCGCGATATACCGGAAAGACAGTTTGTTCGATATGTGGAGGCACCCGTCTGCGGCCGGAAGCGAGTTTTGTGCGTATAGGCAATAAAACCATATCCGACCTTGTTACTATATCGATTAAAAACCTTCAACAATTTTTTAATAATCTTGACCTTACCGCATATGAAACTCAAGTTGCGGGACAAGCATTGATCGAAATAAAAACACGAATACAGTTCCTACTCGATCTTGGACTTGGATATCTGACCTTAAACCGCTTGTCGAATACCTTGTCGGGCGGCGAGAGTCAGCGGATTAATCTTGCCGTTTCATTAGGCAGCAGTTTAGTTGGGTCGTTATATATTCTTGATGAACCGAGTATAGGGCTTCATTCGCGGGACAGTAGTCGTTTAGTTAAGATATTGAAAGCATTACGCGATCTTGGAAATACAGTTCTTGTAGTTGAGCATGATGAAGAAATAATGAATGCAGCCGACGAAATAATTGATATTGGACCGTTGTCGGGGAATTTAGGTGGCGAAATTGTTTTTCAAGGCAAAATCAAAAAAGCAACAAACACAGACCTGCGCAAATCGCTTACTCTTCAATATTTGAAAGGCAGAGAAAGAATAGCCGTTCCACGACGCAGGCGAAAATTGAATCAGTATATCGAAATAATAGGTGCGAGGGAACATAATCTGAAGAATATCAACATAAAAATACCGTTGAACGGAATAGTTGCCGTAACGGGAGTCAGTGGATCGGGCAAATCGACATTGATTCGCGAAATATTATATCCGGCAATGTCGCGTATGTTGAACGGAACGAATTTTAAAGGATGTGATTTCGACAGGCTATCCGGCGACGTCGAGCGGATAAAAAATATCGAAATGGTTGATCAGAATCCCATAGGGAAGTCGTCGCGTTCGAACCCCGTGACATATATAAAGGTATATGACGATATCCGCAAACTGTTTTCGATACAGCAGCAGGCAGTCCGTAACCGGTTCGATCCTTCGCATTTTTCGTTTAATGTCGATGGCGGACGATGCGAAGAGTGTCAGGGAGACGGATTTATAAAGGTCGAAATGCAATTTATGTCTGATGTGATTCTCGAATGCGAATCGTGTAAGGGTAAAAGGTTTAAAGAAGAAATTCTGGAAGTAAAATACAGAGACAAAAACATTTACGATATATTGAACATGACCATCGACGAGGCAATAGAATTTTTCGGAGCCGCCAAAGACGCTAACGTACAGCGAATAGCCCAGAAACTTACGGCGTTGCAGAATGTTGGCTTGGGATACATCAAACTCGGACAGCCGGCAAGCACTCTTTCGGGAGGTGAGAGCCAGAGAGTTAAACTTGCTTTTTTCCTTTTGAAAGAAGATAATCAGGAACCGACGCTGTTTATTTTCGACGAGCCGACAACAGGCCTACATTTCCACGACATCCGCAGACTGATGGAATCGTTTAATGCACTGATAGATAAAGGTCATTCTGTGGTAGTAATCGAACACAATCACGAAGTAATAAAATGTGCCGACTGGATTATCGACCTTGGTCCCGAAGGCGGCGAAGAAGGCGGTTTGCTAATATTCGAAGGCACACCCGAAGAATTGGTCAAATGTAAAGAATCTCATACAGGCAAATATTTGAAACGGAAGATTTTGTAGAAATATTATATTGATATTCGAAAAGTTTACTACCTTTGCGCCTTTAAACATTAATTTTATTACGTAATATTATTTTAATTTTAATGCAGAAACAACACACTTTAAAATCTGAGATTAGATTAGAAGGCAAAGGGTTACACACGGGGTTGGACGTTGAGTTGACGATTTGCCCGGCACACGAAAATCACGGAATCAAGTTTCAACGAGTTGATTTACCCGAACAACCGGTGATAGACGCTGTTGCGGATAACGTGACGGCAACATCACGTGGAACCACTCTCGAAAAAGGCGGAGTGAAGGTAACTACGATAGAACATCTTATGGCGTCGTTATGGGCTTTGGGTGTCGATAATGCCCTGATAAAAGTCAATGCACCCGAAGTGCCTATACTCGACGGAAGTGCAATAAAATACGTGGACGCTATCAACAGCGTGGGATTGCAGGAGCAGGAAGCCGAGTGTATTTGTCACACAATCAAGGAAAAAACAGTTTTTCGCGATGAAGAGAGCGGCAAGGAAATAGTGATTTATCCCGACGACAAATTCAGCGTCAATGTAACTATCGACTTTAATTCCAAAGTATTGAACACACAATCGGCGCGTCTGGAATCGTTAGACGATTTTGGTACGGAAATTGCGCCATGCCGGACTTTCGTCTTTTTGCACGAGTTGGAAGCCCTGTTCAAAAACAACCTCATCAAAGGCGGAGACTTTGAGAATGCGATAGTTATAGTCGAAAACACTTGCGACAAAAACGAATTGCAGCATTTGGCGGAACTGTTCAACAAACCGACAGTCGAACGTGTTCCGGAAGGTTATCTCAACAATCTGCAACTGCGATTTATCAACGAACCGGCAAGGCATAAACTCTTAGACCTCATTGGCGATCTATCGCTTATCGGGTTCAGAATAAACGGACGTGTCATTGCCTTTAAACCAGGGCATCAGATAAATACCGAAACTGCCAGAGAGTTGCGTAAAACTATCAAACGGGAAAACCTGAAACCGGTAGCCCCAAAATACGACCCCAACAAACCGCCGCAGTACGACATCAAAGGAATCATGGACATCCTGCCGCACAGACCGCCATTCCTGTTAGTGGACAGAATAATACAGCGAACAGACGATTGTGTTGTCGGGGTAAAAAACGTGACGATGAACGAGCCTTTCTTTGTCGGTCATTTTCCCGGCGAGCCGGTGATGCCGGGTGTTCTCCAAGTCGAAGCCATGGCGCAGGTCGGTGGAATCCTCGCTTTGGGAAATGTCGAAGACCCCAAAGCATATTCCACTTATTTCCTTAAAATAGATAAGGTTAAGTTTAAACGAAAAGTTATTCCCGGCGACACCCTGATATTCAAACTCACTCTGCTTGAACCAATTCGCAGAGGGATCGTCGTAATGTTCGGACAGGTTTTTGTCGGCGACCAACTTGCCGCCGAAGGAGAATTAACCGCACAAATAGTGAAAAACAAATAAATAATATTAATTATGAATTATATACACCACAATGCTCAAATAGGCAAAAATGTAACTGTAGGTCCATTTTCATATATTTCGGAACATGTAGAAATCGGCGACGGAACAAAGATTGAATCCAACGTCGTAATAATGGATTACGTCAAAATCGGCTGCAATTGCCACATTTTCCCCGGAGCGGTCATCGGAGCAACACCGCAGGATTTGAAATTTAAAGGCGAAATATCGTGGGTCGAAATCGGCGATAACTGTTCTTTAAGAGAATGTGTTACAGTGAATCGAGGCACGGAAGCCAGCGGAAAACTGAAAACCAGAATAGGTAACAACTGCCTGATAATGTCGTATTCGCACGTCGCACACGACTGCTACATCGGCAATAACGTCGTCCTTGCATCGTTCACAGGGCTTGCCGGCGAAACCGAAATCCACGATTATGCAATACTCGGCGGAAAAACCGGTACTCACCAGTTTACTCGCATCGGAGCGCATGTAATGACAATGGGAGGATCGCTGGTCGGAAAAGATGTTCCGCCATATATCATTGCCGGTCATTTGCCTTTGTCCTACGGAGGCGTGAACAGGATAGGCCTCCGGCGACGGGGATTTGCAACACCGAAAATAGAAGAGATAAGTTCGATATACAAGGCTATATATCAGAGCAACCTGAATACTACCGACGCATGTAACAAGGTCGAACAGGATTTCCCCCAAACAGAAGAAAGAGACCTGATATTGAATTTCATCCGGTCATCGAAACGGGGAATAATACGCAGGGCTGTCAATTTGGACGAGATAGAAGGGTTTTAAGACAAAACACAATGGATAGCAATAAGATATTTGGTCTTCGTCCTGTATTGGAAGCGCTTAAAGCGGATAAATCGTTCGAGAAAATTCTGATTCGTGAAGGTGGAGGTCCCGATTTACTATATCAGATAATCGACACTGCTAAAAAAAAGAACATTATGCTCGACAGAGTTCCCGTCGAAAGGCTTAACCGTCTGTCGAAAAACGCTAATCATCAAGGAGTAGTGGCGTTTTTGTCGGCGGCGGAGTATTCCGATTTGGAAGAAGTGCTGGAAAACGTACGATTATCCGGAAAACAGCCTTTTCTGCTTTTGTTGGACAAAATCACCGACGTCCGAAACTTCGGAGCGATATCCCGTACAGCCGAATGTGCAGGAATAGACGCAATTATCGTGCCGGCAAAAAACGCTGCCCCGCTGAATGTAGATGCAATGAAAACATCGGCGGGCGCATTGAACTACATACCCGTCTGCAAAACTCCAAACCTGAGAACTGCAATCTATCTGATTAAAAACTACGATATCAAAATAGTCGCAGCAACCGAAAAATCCGGTAAAAAATTGTTTGATGCCGATCTGTCGGGCGCCGTCGCAATAATTCTCGGTTCGGAAGAATCCGGAATATCAGCAAACAATCTGGAATTAGCTGACGAAACAGTGACAATCCCGCTACAGGGCGATATCGATTCACTGAACGTCTCCGCCGCCGCCGCTGTGATCGCATTCGAATGTGTGAGACAAAGAAAATTTTCAGAATTAATTGAGTGATGAGTGGTGAGTGAAATCTTAAATAGTGTCAGTCCGAAAACCCACAATACTCATATTTATAGCAATGTAATGCCGAAGGCATTGCATATTTATCGAATATGAAATGAATGCCAACCCTTATCCGTCCATGCCGAAGGATTTTTCCATGGGGCTGTGGAAAGAATATAGCAGTCGAAATGCTGCGACAGTAATTTCACCGCTTCCATCGCGCCGGAAGCAGGCTCCATCAGACCGAAAATGCCGGGGACTTCATCCAAATATCCCGCATACTCACGTTTTGTTTCTTCGCTCAACCTGTCTATTCCCGATTGAAAATCAACAAGGACATTGTCCATGTCGAAATAAAGGATTTTCTTCTTTGTACTCATGTTTATCTGTTTTTTAATACCCATCATAACAAATCCTATCCCCATATCTTCCTAACCCGAAATGCTCAAGAGCATGTAAACATGAAATAGAATCTGTATATTCTATATTATCACTATTTAATTTCATTAGATCACATTGTTTGAATTTTATGTTATGTATGTTTTTTTCCAATGGACGGATATCATGCACTTCTATTTCTCGATATGAAGCAACATGCGCTGCAAAACCACTAATACTACTTCCAATATCAATATGTTTTTCCGGGTGATTCTGATGAATTTTATGAGCAACATACAAATCCTGATAAAAATAATAGAATCCAAAGATTGCTGCATTTTCACATTTATCTTCATAGTGTGCTTGAAGTTTTTCCACAGGAAATGGGGTTGAAGATGATATTTGTTGTTTTGTTAACAATCGTAATTGTTTTCTAAGTTTAAAATACTTAAAAAAGGAAAAAGAACCTTGAACAGAAATATATATGCCAGAATAGAGATATATGTGTCTCATCAATTCTCTTTGAATTTTCTTTATTATATTATTGTGTTTCATAATGCTGTTCCATTATTTGAATAAATAGTATGATTAATACATTACTCTGATTATATCATCCTCTACTTTTATATGTGCAGTAGATCTTTGACTGATAATATATTCTGATAAATCCTGAATACTTGGATAATCTCCTTGTCCAGAAAAACATCTTGCATCATCTATTAGTAAGATATGATTTAATGGAGATTTGAATATAGCTTTAAGTTCTTCATAAATAGGACATTCGACATCTCCTTTAGCTGTTATCCCTGCCGAGTAATGTCCATCTAACCAAAAAATTGCCCTTTCATTTATTTGAAGAATCAGTGTTTGCAAAACTTTTCCACTATCTCCTTGTATTAATTTTACTTTTGGTTGTTTTTTGAATCTTTTAAGAGCACGCTGATACAATTCTTCACTCAATTCTATAGAATAGATGTTTTGGAAATTATTTAATTGAGCATCAACCATAGCTCCTAAATATGTACCTGTTTCAACAAAGACATGAATAAGATTTTCCTTTTGATATTTATCAATTGTCATTTGTTTAATTTTATGGGGAGGGGGAACGGGACGCCCATTTTTTATCCATTGTTGAATTTCTCTGTTTGATAGTATTTGCTTAATTGTTTGTTGAAGAATTTTGGGTAATATGTACTTAATTTTTTTTTTGAGATTTATTTTCATTTCTAATATATTGTTTTAAATTTAAAATTTTTTTCACAAAGGTAACATATTTTTTGCAATTGAAGATGAATAGAATGATTTTTTCTTCCATGTTCTAAATAATTTTACAGGATATTTATTCTTAAGTAACTAATTAGATGGCATATTACATTAAATTTATTCTGTCATCTGATCATATTAGTTATTCAACTATTTCCTCTAATGAATGATGAATGGTTTGAGAAAAAATGCACCTTTGTAAGAAATGTATTAATAATAAGATAAAAATAATATTAATCATTGAGTATTATAAACAGAAAAAGATTATTATGTATAGAATATCTTTTGGTGGTAGTGTAAAAAGTATGCTAATGTAAATATTTGGCAGTCAAGGAATGAATTTGTATTTTTGTAAATGCAAATAAAAATCACACTTCATTGTCCTGACAGCCAAAGTACAAAGGTAAAGAAAAATGGTAAAAAAACCTGCGGAAAGCAAAATTATTTGTGTAAAGTATGTGGACGACAATTTATTGGCGACCATGCTTTGAAGTACAATGGTTGTCATTCATGGTCGACACAAAAGCTATTAATGATGCTTGTTCGCGGAACAGGAATCAGGGATATCGCTGAAATTGAAAGGATCAGCATCAAAAAAGTATTATCGGTATTGGTACATTCCCGACATCTCATCCGCCCCAAGCAAGCATATTATGACTGTTTGGAAGTGGATGAGTTTTGGACTTACGTGGGCAAGGAGAGCAACAAGATATGGCGCATCTATGCTTAGCACAGGGAGACAGGCGAAATCGCAGCTTTTGTTTGGGGAAAACGGGACTTGAAAACAGCACGAGAATTGAAGAAAAAATTGTTGGATTTCGGAGTAGGCTACGGGAGTATAATCACCGA
>JAITKY010000144.1 GCA_031278135.1 Prevotellaceae bacterium
ACGCCGGTGAGAAAAACAAATCGCAAATTGGCGTCGGAGCGTTTCAGGATGCCGTAAAAACCTTTTAAGCGTTTGCGTATGGTTTCATTGAGTTTGGCATTGTCCATTGTTTCTATCAATGGTTTATCATATTCGTCCACTAATACCACCACTTTCTGTCCGGTTTTCTCCTTTGCGCGACGGATAAGTCCATTCAGTCGCAGAGCGGGTGTTTTTTCTCTTTCGGAGCTACCCCATTGAGCTTCCAATTCGACTAAATTAGCGTCTAAGGCGTATTGAAACGACGATAAGGTGGAATAGTCTTCCAGATTGAAATCCAAATACAAAACCGGATATTCTATCCAGTCTTTTTCCAATTCGGCAATCGCCAACCCATCGAAAAGTTCTTTTTTCCCAAGGAAATACGCTTTGAGCGTGGAAAGAAAAAGACTTTTCCCAAAACGGCGCGGACGACCAAGAAAATAAGACTTTCCCATGTTTGTTAAACGATAAATATATTCTGTTTTATCCACATACAAACACTTTGTCGTTCTCAAATCTTCAAAATCCTGCACTCCAACAGGCAATTTTCTTGTATTCAACATAGCCATATCTTTTATGTTTTTGAATTGCAAAGATAAATGATTTTCCCGAATTTAGAATGAAAAACAGGTTTTTGTCAGGAAAATAAGGTTTATAGTTGATATTTTACATAAAGCAAGTTCTTCACCTCGATTTCACAAGCTCCTCATCTCGATTTCGCAAGCTCCTCACCTCGCTGGCGCAAGCTCCTCACCTTGCGGAAACAAGCTCCTCACCTTGCGGAAGCGCGTTGTTCATCGTCATTCCGATTGCGAGAAACGAAGCAGGAAGCATTCCAAAAATCGTTTATAACTTTTTTTATACTTTTGTCGCCTGAAATTTGATTTTTTTTATGAACAGAAATAAAAATATTATGAATGTTTATCGATTCTGCCTGTTGACAAAACAAAAAAATCTGTTTAGTTTATTTGTTTTGTCTATATTGTGCAGTTATAACGGTTACTGTATTGATACCGTCAATCTGCAGAGAGCGGAACAGACGCTCGAAGCGATTTACCGGAACTATTCGGCTCCGAATACCTGTCTGTTACGTGAAAATTTCCCTTACGACGACAGATATACAGCAAATTATCTGGCATCCGAAGAACAGTCGAAGCGTCACAATCCCTATTCGTATCTCTGGCCCTTTTCGGGAACGTTATCGGCGGTTACAGCGTTGTATATCTGCACTAAAGACAGAAAATATGTCGACATGCTCGACAACAAAGTCCTGAAAGGATTAGAAGAATATTTCGACGAAAAACGTTTGCCTGCCGGATATGCTTCGTACATCAATTCGACACCTGCGCCGGACCGTTTCTATGATGATAATGTCTGGTTGGTAATCGATTATGCCGAAGCGTACCTCGAAAGCAGGAACAAGATTTTTCTGGATAAAGCCGAAACAACCTGGCAATTCGTAATCAGCGGTTGGGACGACAAAATCGGTGGCGGAATATACTGGACCGAACAGAAAAAGACCTCCAAAAACACTTGTTCTAATGCACCTTCCGTCGTTGCAGCGATGAAACTGTTCGAATCAACAAACAACAGCGAATACCTCGATATTGCAATTAAAATCTACGAATGGACAAAAAGCAACTTGCAGGATTCCACCGATTTCCTGTATTTCGACAACATAAAACTCAACCGGCAACTCGACCGGTCAAAATATTCGTACAATTCGGGACAGATGTTGCAGGGCGCCGTATTGCTCTACAACGAAACCCATGATAACAAATATCTTACCGATGCAATATGTCTTGCGGAATCGTGTTACAAAAAGTTTTTTTCGGATTCCGACGACGGAAAGTTGCGCATGTTTAAAAACGGAAATGTCTGGTTCAACGCCGTTATGTTTAGGGGATTCGTCGCACTGTACCGTATCGACATGAATAGCAAGTATATCGATGCCTTCCGCAAAAGCCTCGATTACGCATGGGAACACGCAAGGGAAGCAAACGGACTTTTCAATCAGGATTTTGGCGGCAAACGAAAAGACAGGAATAAATGGCTGCTTACTCAGGCGGCTATGGTCGAAATGTATGCACGGATTGCCGGATTATGACAGGATTCACAGGCAGTTATATTTTTTCGCAACATTTTTTTATCAGAATCGTAATTACTTTATATCTTTGCGCCGGGATTTTTTTCCCCCGATTTTTGAAAGATGATAAAATATCGAATAAATTACAGTATTGTTAGATAAATAGACTATGAGTTACACCTTTTTTGATTTTTTGAAACTGCTCGGATCGTTGGGTATGTTTCTGTATGGCATGAAGATAATGAGCGAAGGACTGCAAAAAATGGCGGGCAACAAACTTCGGAGTATTTTGTCAGCCATGACTGCAAACCGTTTTATGGGCGTCATCACGGGAGTGCTTATAACGGCGTTGATTCAATCGTCGTCGGCAACAACAGTGATGGTTGTCAGTTTCGTTAATGCGAAGATTCTTTCTTTAGCGCAGTCGGTCAGTGTGATAATGGGTGCCAATATCGGAACAACCGTTACAGCCTGGGTTATTTCAATTTTCGGATTTAAAGTAGATATTGGCATTATGGTGTTGCCGTTGATTGGTTTAGCCATTCCGCTGATGTTTTCGAAACGAAACCGCAATCAATCGCTGGCGGAATTTATCATGGGATTTGCATTCCTTTTTATGGGGCTCGAATTTCTTAAAACCAACGTCCCCGACCTACAAAGCAATCCCGACATGCTCGCTTTTCTACGGAATTATTCCAATATGGGATTCGGTTCGATACTGCTGTTCGTCCTTATCGGTTCAATATTGACCATTGTTGTGCAATCGTCGAGCGCTACGGTTGCGATTACGCTTGTCATGTGCAGTCAGGGATGGATTTCGTTCGAAATAGCGTGCGCAACAATTCTTGGCGAAAATATAGGTACAACCATAACAGCGAATTTTGCGGCGTTATCAGCCAATATATCAGCCAAAAGAGCAGCATTTGCGCATTTCATGTTCAATGTTTTCGGCGTTATATGGGCGATGGTTTTATTTTATCCGTTCACAAAAGTGATTTCATTAATAGTTTCGAGCATCGGACCGGGTGATCCTCATCAACTTGCTGATTTTTTGGCGGGTCTGAATACCGAAACATTGTCCGCTATCAGCGCTGGAGGAGGACATCTCTCGCCCGAACTCGAAGCATTACGAACTAAATATATTGATTTGCAGACGTCTATTTCATATTCATTATCATTATTCCATTCGACATTCAACATTATGAATGTCCTGATGATGGTTTGGTTTGTTAATTTTTACGTAAAAATCTGTACCAAACTTGTCATAAGCAAGAAACCCGACGAAGAATTTCAACTCAAACATATTTCGGCTGGTATCTTATCGACAGCGGAACTGTCGATATTACAGGCGAAACGCGAAACGCTGGTGTATGCCGAACGGATGAAACGGATGTTCCGAATGTGTCGAGACGCGTATTACGAAAAGAACGAAAAAAACTTTCTCAAGATTTTCGGACGGATCGAAAAATACGAAAATATCAGCGACAGGATGGAAGTCGAAATAGGAAATTATCTGCGCGAGGTTTCCGAAGGACGATTGAGCGCTGCAAGTAAGGAAGTTATCAGAGATATTCTGCGCGTGATAACGGAAATTGAAAGCGTTGGCGATTCGATGTACAACATGGCAAGAACCATCAATCGACGAAACGAAAATCACGAAGGTTTCACTCCCGAACTCGACGAACATGTCGAAACAATGTTCGAACTGATTGAAAAAACGCTTGATAGAATGATCGATGTGTTGAAAATCGAGATTCCACAGAAAACAGACGTGGATATATCTTTCAATCTCGAACACGAAATCAATACTTTGCGAAACAAACTCAAAATGCATAATATCGAAGACGTTAATTCAAAAAAGTATGATTACACTGTAGGCGTGATATATATGGATCTTATAGCCGAATGTGAAAAACTTGGCGATTATGCTATTAACGTTGTAGAAGCGTGGTGTAATGCCGCTCCAACCAAATACTAAATGATATGTCCGACGATTTGTTTTATAGAATTGCTTTGACGATGATTCCCGGAGTAGGCGGCATTACTGCTAAAAAACTTATTGCTGTTTTCGGGTCGCCGCAGGCTGTTTTCGAAGCGCCAAAATCAAAACTCGAAAACGTTTTAAACGCAAATGTGAAACATCTCGATAAAAACAATATCCTGCGACAGGCGGAGAAAGAAATCGCTTTCGTCAATGCAAACAGTATCAGAACGCTCTTCTACACCGACAACGATTATCCATACAAATTGAATCAGTGCGAAGATGCTCCCGCCGTTATTTTCGTGAAGGGAACAGCCAATCTGAACAATCCGAAGATAATCAGTATTGTCGGCACACGCAACGCTTCGAATTACGGACTGTCGCTGTGTAAGAAATTTGTTGCCGAACTTGTCGAAAAGGGTTACAAACCTCTTATTGTAAGCGGACTGGCTTATGGAATCGATATATGCGCCCACACTGCCGCCCTGTCCAACGGTCTGGATACCATTGCTGTCATGGGTACGCCATTGAATAAAATATATCCCGCTCCACACGAAAACATCGCGCGTCAGATCGAAAAACAGGGCGCTCTGATATCCGAATTTGTAACCGGCATAACGATTGCGCCGAGCAATTTTGTCAGCCGAAACCGTATAATCGCAGGTTTGGCTGATGTTACAGTAGTTGTCGAATCGGCGAAAAAAGGAGGCGCTCTCCTGACAGCAAACATCGCAAACTCTTACAACAGAGACGTTATGGCTTTTCCCGGCAGAGTCGGCGACGAACGTTCGCAAGGATGCAACAACCTGATAAAAACAAATAAAGCGGCATTACTCGAATCGGTCGAAGATCTGGAATACCAGATGAACTGGTCAACAAAACCGAAATCCGTCCAAAAACAGATAGAGTTTGTGAACCTCACCGAACCCGAACAGGATATCTTAAACTTCCTGAAAAACAAAGAATCGGAATCCGTTGATTCCATCTCTCTCGAAACGGGTATTTCGTTACCCGAACTGTCTGCTTTTTTGCTGAATATGGAATTTTCCGACATCGTAACCACTCTACCCGGAAATCGATACGCTGTCAAAAGAGTGTGATGAGAGAAAAAACAGGTTCATAAAAAAATAACTTTTTATAACAGTATAATCATTGCTTCAAAGTATTCTGTTTCAGAAGTAAACCATCTTGTTGCCAATAAAATTCATTGAATTATAAAATATTTTGTACTTTTGCGATTGTTTTTATACATAATATTATATAACAATTAATTAAACAGATTATGCAATATTTGGAAAACGTTTTGGGTAAAGATAATTCTTTTTGGAAGTATGTTACTGTGATTCTTGTCACTATAATCGCTATACAGTTTTCGGGGATTTTTTCGGAAACATTGAGTGATTTGGAACTGTCCGAAAATTTTACTTTTATATTGAAACTTTTTCCTTTTGTTGTGGGTATGGTTACGTTGTGGTTGCTTGTCGGGGGAATGCACAAACGCTCATTCTCCACGACAGTGAATGGTAGCGAAAGTGTACGCTGGACTCATGTGATCTCAGGATTTTCGTTCTGGTTTTTGTTGATGCTGGTCTTTTTTGCAATACGTTACATCATTAATCCCGATAATTTTACAATACAGTTCGACAGCAGTAAATTTATTCCATTACTTGTTATTACACTGTTCCTTATCCCGATTCAGACTACCTTTGAGGAATATATGTTCAGAGGATATTTGGCGCAAGGCGTTGCTGCATGGACAAAAAACAGATGGTTAGTGATTTTTATTCCGGGATTGCTGTTTGGATTGGCACACTATACTAACACCGAAGTTGCCAAATACGGTTTTTGGATGGCAATACCGCAATATATTATATTCGGACTGTTTTTCGGATTAGTCGCCGTTCTCGACGACGGAATCGAACTGCCTGTCGGAATACATGCTGCACACAATATGTTTGTTTGTCTGTTCATTACAAATGATGCCTCCACACTTCGGACGCCGTCAATTTTTCGCTGCGGCGAAGTGTCGCCTCTTGCGGAAATCGTCATTTCGTTGATGGCGACGACAGTAGCAGTATTGTTTTTTTACTGTAAATATAAATGGAAATTAAATATCATAAACATAAAAATAACAAATTCAAATTATGCCGAACAAACTGTTTAGAAAGAAAAATATCTTGGACGCTTTGAGCGAATCCGCCGGATCTAATGGCGGTCTTAAACGCACGCTTTCATCCACAAACCTTGTGACGCTTGGCATTGGCGCTATCGTTGGAACAGGGATTTTTGTAGTTACCGGACAGGCCGCCGCCGATTATGCCGGTCCTTCATTGACGATTTCATTTCTTATATCGGCAATATGTTGTGTTTTGGCAGGCTTGTGCTATGCCGAATTTGCCTCGATGATACCCATTTCGGGCAGCGTATATTCGTACAGTTATGTGACGACGGGCGAACTTCTGGCCTGGTTTATCGGTTGGGATCTTGTTCTCGAATACCTGTTTGCCTGCTCAAGCGTAGCCGTCGGCTGGTCGGGATACATGTTGAACCTGTTGGAAGGATTTGGAATACATATTCCTCAACATATCGCGGCGTCCACATTAGTATATAAGGATGGTTGGGCTTTTAGCGGTAGCATCATCAACTTTCCGGCGGTGTTCATTGTCGGAGTGGTGACGGCGTTTCTTATCGGCGGCATCAGGCAGTCGGCGTTTGTCAACAATATCATTGTAGCGATAAAAGTCGGCGTCATACTTTTGTTTATTGGATTCGGTATTTCGTATATCGACGTTGGCAACTGGGACCCGTATATACCCGAAAATGTCAGCGGCGAATTTGGCAAATACGGCTGGTCGGGGATATTGCGAGGCGCCGGAGTTGTGTTTTTCGCCTATCTCGGATTCGACGCCCTCTCGACAACGGCGCAGGAAACACGAAATCCTCAGAAAGATATGCCGCGCGGGATTTTGATATCGCTCATTATATGCGCCATCTTGTACATATCGGTTACGGCAGTACTCACGGGAATAGTCAATTACAAGGAATTACATGTCGATGCGCCCGTCGCCATAGCGGTTGACAAGGCCGGAGAGGGATTGTCATGGTTAAGTCCGTTCATCAAACTTGGAGCCATTGCCGGCATCAGTTCGGTGATTTTGGTGATGATGCTCGGACAATCGCGTATATACTACGCGATATCGAACGATGGACTGTTGCCCAAAATATTTTCGAAAGTAAACCGTCGTGGCGTACCTTACAATGCTACGATTTTCGCAAGTATAATTACAGGTCTGACAGCCGGACTGTTCCCTTTGGATGTGTTGAGCGAACTGGTCTCAATCGGTACGCTTATGGCGTTTACCATCGTATGTATACTGATAATAGTTTTGCGCAAAACGCAACCCAATCTGCAACGTCCGTTCAAAACGCCGTTTGTTCCGTGGATTCCCTTGCTTGGCGCCGGAGTATGTTTATTGCAGATGGTCTCACTTCCGTGGGGGACATGGCTCAGGCTGATAGGCTGGACAGTCGTCGGTCTGATAATTTATTTCCTTTATGGTATCAGAAAAAGTAATCTTGAAAAGAAAAAAGAAAAAAATGAAAGAATTTAATACAGCAGGTCCCTGCAATAGTACAGAGCATTACATGATAGAAGCGTCCACCCGTTTGCAGGGCGTAGAACAATTGATAGACAGTAAAAAATATTTTGTGATTCATGCAGCGCGTCAAAGCGGGAAAACAACGTATCTGAAAGACCTCGCCAAAAGGCTTAATGCCGGAGGAAAATATTACGCTCTATATTGTTCTCTGGAAGGAATGCAAAATATTAACGATTCGAGAGAAGGTATTCCGGAAATCGTTATGAAAATCAAAAACCGAATTTGGCTTTTGAATATTCCTCAAAAAACCGAATTTGCAAAAAATGCAAATTACACCAATTTTACCGACGTTTTGACTATGGAACTTACTTTATTCTGCATGTTGTTGGACAAACCGCTGGTTATTTTATTCGACGAGGTGGACTGTTTGAGCGAAGACACATTGATTTCATTTCTTAGGCAATTGCGCGATGGATACATCAGTCGTTCGGAATATGCTTTTCTTCACTCTGTGGCTTTAGTCGGTATGCGCAATATTCGAGACTACAAAGCTAAAGTTCGTCCTGATAGCGACACTATGGGCAGCGCAAGTCCATTCAACATTGTTACAGAAACATACACTTTGAAGAATTTCACAAAAGAAGAAATTGCTCAACTTTACCGGCAACATACCGACGAAACCGGACAAATATTTAACGAAGATGCGACAGAATTGGTCTGGGAACAAACACAGGGACAACCCTGGTTAGTTAATGCTATTGCACGCGAAGTGATTGTAAAAATCTTGAAATCGGACTACACAAAACCCGTTACAACAGAATTGGTACGCCAAGCCATACAAAACATCATCCTTAATCGTCCTACGCATATCGACAGTTTGCTTGAACGGCTGAACGAAGACCGTGTACGCAGAATAATAGAGCCGATGATTATTGGCAAAATGTTTGTAGACAGAGAATCGGACGATTTTTTATATACGAGAGATTTGGGACTGATTCGTACTGAAGGTTCGCGGATAAAACCATCCAATCCGATTTATGCCGAAGTGATTATCCGCAAATTGTCGTCTAACGTGCAGGTTGGGTTGCAAGACTCGAAATACCAGATACCCCGCTATCTGAAACAGGACGGCAATATAGACGTCGATTATCTAATGCGGGATTTCCAAAAGTTCTGGCATCTGAACAGCGGAATCTGGTTAGATAAATGCGATTATCCCGAAGCCGGACCTCTGCTCGTGATGATGGCATTCCTGCAACGCGTAATCAACGGCGGAGGCGACATAATCCGCGATATGGCGTCGGGGAATGGGCGGCTCGACTTGTTAATGACACATAACGACAAAAAATACCCGATAGAATTGAAGATTCGTTACGGAGAAAAATATATCGAAGACGG
>JAITKY010000155.1 GCA_031278135.1 Prevotellaceae bacterium
AAACATTTAAAATAGAGCGAATCGAATCTTATCCGCACTCGTTTCTGAAATCAGGCGAATAACAGCGGATAAAACATGCGTAACTCCACCGTTCTGAAACCTCGTAGAGGTTTCACGTATCTCTACGGGATGCAGATAAAGAAAATCTTTGCCCATAGCCCCTTGCAGCTCTTGTGGGGGTTGGTAGAGAGAGGGTTGGCGTAGTCCCCCGAACTACGTTATGTTTGTTCGTGGTTGTTGATCAGAATTTACAGAATTATAGAATTATCAGAATTCTGTACAATCTCGTTAATTTTGCAAATTCTGATCAAAATTTGACGTCTTCGGCGTCATCTGCTAAAAAATATCGACTGATACACAAGTATTAACAGATATAATTTAGATATTCAAAAAAGAATTGTAAATTTGCGGCGTTTTATTGGATGTTTTTATAAAAACTAAATATTTTGTAGAAAGATAAAAGTATATGGGAAAAGTAGTTGCTATAGTTAATCAGAAAGGCGGCGTAGGAAAAACCACGACTGCCATAAATGTTGCAGCAAGTTTGGCTATTTTGGAAAAAAAAGTGCTGCTCATCGACGCCGACCCGCAGGCAAACGCTTCGTCGGGCATTGGCATTGACGTAAATACCGTACATAACAGTATTTACGAAACTTTAATCGGCAAATCGACAGCAAAAGAATCGATAATCAATACAATGATAAAAGATTTAGACCTCATTTCGTCGCATATCGATTTAGTTGGCGCCGAAATCGAAATGCTGAATCTCCCCGAAAGGGAAAAAATAATGAAGTCGGTCATCGAAAAGGTTAAAAGCCTGTATGACTACATCTTTATCGATTGCTCGCCCTCGCTCGGATTGATAACCGTCAATGCGTTGACCGCCGCCGATTCGGTGATTATACCCGTTCAGTGTGAATATTTTGCACTCGAAGGTTTGGGAAAATTGCTCAATACGGTTAAACTGATTCAGGCACGATTGAACACTAAACTCGAAATCGAAGGATTTTTACTGACAATGTACGATGCCCGTCTAAATCTGGCAAATCAGGTCGTTAACGATGTACGGCAACATTTCGGAACGATGGTGTTTCAGACTGTTATTCAGCGTAATGTCAAACTTGGAGAGGCGCCTTCGTTCGGAAAACCTGTGATACTTTACGATGCAGCATCGATAGGAACCGCCAACTATTTGAATATGGCAAAAGAAATCATTCAAAACAATGCTCCGAAAGAAGCAAAAAACGTTGAAACAGATAAATCAAACAGTTAAAACATTGTAATTATGGGAAAAAAGATCGTTTTAGGAAAAGGTTTAGAGGCTTTGATAAAGAACGATTCGATTAAACCGACAAATGACGTCCCTGTTTCGGTCGAAAACTACGAAATCGAAATCATTAAAATCAAAGCGAATCCCGACCAGCCGAGAACTTCGTTCGACGAAATCTCACTGACTGAATTAGCCGAATCGATTAAAACTCACGGAATAATACAGCCTCTCACTTTGAGGGAAACAGGATATGAAGAATATCAAATTATCAGCGGCGAAAGACGTTTTAGAGCAGCGCAACTCGCAGGTTTAACGACTGTTCCGGCATATATACGGACAGCAAACGATCAGGAAACACTCGAAATGGCTCTTATCGAAAACATCCAGCGCGAAGATCTGGATGCAATCGAAATCGCTCTCACTTACAGACGTCTGATAGACGAATGTAAATTGACTCAGGAAGCATTGAGCGAAAGAATCGGGAAAAAACGTTCTACCGTTACTAATTATCTGCGTCTGCTCGATTTGGAAGACAATATCCAGCAGGCGATAAAAGATGGTAAAATATCCATAGGACATGCAAAACCTCTTTTAAGTCTGACAGATTCCGGAATCAGGGAAAAACTTGCAGAAAAAATTATCGTCGAAGGATTGTCTGTACGTCAGGTTGAGGAGATTACCCAAAACATGAAGCAAAAAAAGGACCAAAAACACAAACCGGAAAAGCAGCATCCCGAAGATTTGTCGGACAGGTTCTGCGTGTTGCTTGAATTGTTAGACACAAAATTTAACAACAAAATACAGTTCAAACGCAACAAAAACGGAGATGGAGGCAGCATTGTCATCAACTATGCTTCCGACGATGAAATAGAAACATTTATCAGAAATCTAAGTATCTAAACAGTAGTGAGAGAAGTAATAATCGGTGTACTTCTTTGTCTTCTTACACCTGTGGTTTCATATTCGCAAATGTACACGGAAATGACAGACGCAGAACAAACAGAAAATACGGAAGACGCAGCAGTCGTGGAAATTAAAGAGCCGCGTAAAAGTTTTATCAAAGGATTGCGTGGCATTGACTCCCTGTCAATAAAGAAAGTTGCTTTTGGCTCGATGATTGTGCCGGGTTATGCGCAGGCATACAACAGGCAATATTGGAAAATCCCCGTGATTTACGGAACCGGCGCCGCTCTGATTTATGGCGGCTCACACAGTAAATCGTTGTACAACAAGACAGGAAAGGATAGATACAAAACTCAAAGTAATTTCTACTACGCCGGCGCCGTTCTGGTTTATCTTGGCAGTCTGATAGACGGCGTGGCAAGTTACAAGACGCATCAAGAGGGAATTGTCCCGATGAAAGCGACGCTGTTTTCGGCTTTTTTGCCCGGTCTCGGACAGGCATACAACGGCGACTACTACAAAATACCAGTATTATATAGCGGATTTGCTTTCTTGAGCTACTGGCTGAGCCTTAACAATATGCAATATACCCGCTACCGTAACGCCTACAACACCGAAATCGCTTACAGCAAAGGAGAAATCGACACTCCGAGCGAACTTCACGGACGTCTGTCGGAGCAAAGTCTGAAAAACTACCGCGACCGTTTCCGCCGGAACAGAGATTACGCCATCTTGTACATGGGATTAGCGTATGCTGTGAACATAATTGACGCTACTGTCTTCGCTCATCTCAGCAATTTCGACATAAGCGAAGATCTGGCTTTTAACCTCTCCCCTACATTAATCTCTCCTGCAAATCTTTACTCACAAAAAAACAATATGCCTGCATTCGGACTTAATCTTAAAATAATGTTTTAGAATCAATGTCTCTCTCTCTAAATCTTTTTGCCATCTGTCCTGTTTTCAAAGACGCGAAATAAATAAGATATACCGACTTAATAAAACTCCATAAAGAGATTCCAAATGTGTAACATTATTTATTTATTATAATGAGGTTTCCACTTATTTAACGGATTTTGGTACGGTACAACGCTTGTTTTCAGAGTATTAGTTTATGTATTTTTGGTATTTAGTTACTACGTTATCATATCATCATGAGGGTGCATTTCAAATTATCGCACCCGTCCCCCCTCCCTGGTCTAAGCGGCCACTTTCGCAGGGAATTTCAGAAAATCTATTACTTTCGACTACTGTATATTCAAGGATAATATCCGGAATCGGAGCATGTTTTGAGCCCCCTTTCGACTCCATCGTTGTCCGGATAGTTTCATTCCTTTTTTGTATGAGAGTTCGATGAGCGGATTCTATGGCTCCACTTCCGATAATTCCGCAACCCATATTTCGGTATTGTTTATATCTCATACGCTTTTTATTGTTTTCATAATAAAGGATTAATTTTCTTTTATCTTCTTCTTTTGCAGAGGTTAATCGTATGTTCTTTATCGCAGGTGCACACCATCGAACCATCTATTTCTACATACAATACAAGACATCTTCTTTAGATAACGGGGGAAGAATACGACCTGCATGCTTATCTTCTTCATCCATTGACTCGCCTACTCTGCCTGTTACTCGATAAACCTGTGAGGGGTTGACTTTAACATGTATGAATTTTTCAAGTATCTCATCACTTTTTGAATAGATCTCCAAATGTCCTGCATACGTTATCAGTTCCTGCATTAATTAATGGATTGATGGAAAACCCATTAACTAAACCTTGTATATAAGGATGTGATTTGTTGATCTCTATTTCTCCGAATTTGGTAAGCGTTTTTTTTTCGTCGGTCTTTTGTTGAAGACCTCTTGTTCAATGAACTTTCCAAATACGAGCGCCCTAAATCCTGCCATATTTGATCGAATGATTTTTCGTAAATAAAAATTATCCTTCGCTTTTAGCACTTCTAACTCTTCATAACGACTGGCTGCTATATCTAAATATTCTGCTTTTGTCATATCTTACTAATGTTTAATATTTTTGCAAAGGTAATACTTTTGCGACAATTTGAAATGCACCCGAATAGAGAATAGACTTTAAGCGGGAATATACGGTTGCATTAAACTTTTTTACTTAAATTGAATCTATTGAGAAGATATAAAATAAAAAAATAGTATAATTATGAAGAATAGTAACATTTTAAGAACGATTGTTTTATTAGTATTTGCAAGTTTGGTTGGCGGACTGGTGTCTGCCGTGATAATCGGTAAAACTCAAAAACAGCAACCTGCGATTAATCTGGTTGCACCCCGCGAAATGCCGGTTTCTGCCGTAGCATTTTCACCCGGCGGCGAACCTGTGAATTTTTCGGATGCGGCGGAACATGCTGTGCCTGCGGTTGTTCACGTACAGGTAGCAGGCGAAACTCAACGAAGATATTATGGCAGAAGTAACGACCTTTTTGATTACTTTTTCGGCAACCCCGGAGAACAAAGATATCAGGAATATACGCCAAGAGGTTCCGGTTCGGGAGTGATTATCTCCGACAATGGTTATATAGTTACAAATAACCATGTTGTTGAGAAAGCAAGTGAAATCACAGTAATTTTCAACGACAAAACAAGTTTCGTTGCAACAGTTGTCGGCAAAGATCCCACTACCGACATTGCTCTGTTAAAAGTCGAAACCGACATAAAACTGCCGGCGCTGGGATTTGCCGATTCCGACAATCTGCGACTTGGCGAATGGGTGTTGGCAATCGGTAACCCGTTCAACTTGACCTCGACCGTTACAGCCGGTATCGTCAGCGCTAAAGCAAGAAAGTTGAGTGGACCCAACCCAAATGACTTTGGTATTGAATCGTTTATACAAACCGATGCAGTCATTAATCCCGGCAACAGTGGAGGTGCATTGATCAACCTAAAAGGCGAACTTGTCGGCATTAATACTGCAATTGCCTCTCATACAGGATTATATGAAGGTTATTCTTTTGCAATACCATCAAATGTTGCCAAAAAAGTAGTTCAGGATCTTATCGAATTTGGAGTTGTGCAACGGGCGCTTCTGGGAATCCATTATGTGGATTTATCCGCCTTCGAAAGTGAAGAGCTTCTTGATAAGTTTGTTAAAAGTCTTAAAGAAGAAGATAATATCGATGTTGATGCAGCAAAATTAAAAGCATTGCGTAAAAAAGAATATAATGGGACATGTATATGCGTTATCGAAGTCTTGGACAACAGTGCCGCAAAAGATGCCGGAATAGAAAAATATGATATTATTACAAAAATCAAAAATAAAGATGTCACCTCCAAAAACGTTGTCGTTGATGAAGTTAACAAGTTACGACCGGGAGATAACATAGAAATTTCATTAATTCGTGACGGAAAAATGAAACAAATTACCGCCGTTTTACGTAATAAGGCAGGTAATACAGGTATAGTGTCGGATGACAAGATTGAAATTTTGGGCGCCCGATTTGAAAATGTTGATCAGGAACTCGCTGCTAAACTGAAAATTAAAGGTGGAGTTCAAGTCGTTGAATTGAATGATGAGGGTAAATTAATAAACCGGGTACGAAAAGGATTTATTATAACAAGAGTTAATCAAAAACCCGTAACTTCGGTAGAAGAATTGACAAGTCTTATTAACAGTTTGAAACGGGGAGAAGGCGTATTTATTGAAGGAGTTTATCCTAATGGCAGACGTGATTACATAGCGTTTGAGTTGTAAAAAGGTAAAGAACCGGGCTAAACTTGCTTCTGACATATTATCTGAAAGCCGAAGTTTGATTGCAAAAATCGAACTCGGCTTTTATGGTAAGAAATTTATTGAACAAAAATTAAGATTAGATTAGAATAGGATAATATAATGAGACAACTTAAAATTACAAAGTCAATCACAAACAGGGAAAGCGCTTCCCTTGACAAGTATTTGCAGGAAATCGGTCGTGAAGAATTGATTTCTGTTGAAGAAGAAGTAGAACTTGCACAACGGATTAAAAAAGGCGACCAAGAAGCATTAGAGAAACTGACGCGTGCTAATCTGCGTTTTGTAGTCTCTGTAGCAAAACAATACCAAAATCAGGGATTAAGTTTGCCCGACTTAATCAACGAAGGTAATTTGGGATTGATTAAGGCTGCCGAAAAATTCGACGAAACTCGCGGATTCAAGTTTATTTCGTATGCAGTATGGTGGATTCGACAGTCGATTCTGCAAGCCTTGGCAGAACAGTCAAGAATTGTACGTTTGCCTCTCAATCAGGTAGGTTCGTTGAACAAAATCAATAAGGCTCTTGCTAAATTCGAGCAGGAAAACGAAAGAACTCCTTCGTCGGAGGAATTGTCGGTTATACTTGATATCCCGCAGGAAAAAGTGTCGGACACAATAAGAGTTTCGGGCAGGCATGTTTCTGTTGACGCTCCTTTTGTCGATGGTGAAGACAACAGTCTGCTGGATGTGCTTGTGAATAGCGACTCTCCAAATGCCGACAGAGGTCTGTTGAACGAATCGCTTGCGAAGGAAATCGAAAGAGCGCTGGCTACTCTTACCGAACGTGAACGGGACATCGTGAGATATTTCTTCGGTATCGGCACTCAGGAAATGACGCTCGAAGAGATCGGCGAACAGTTTAATCTGACAAGAGAAAGAGTGCGGCAAATCAAAGAAAAGGCTATTCGACGATTGAGACACAGTTCGAGAAGTAAATTGTTGAAATCATATTTGGGATAAGTAAATCAATTGATTGTAAAAAAAGCAGAATTTGTCAAAAGTAGTCCCGACTACACTCTTTGTCCGCAGACCGGTTTACCAGAATATGCGTTTATAGGGCGTTCCAATGTCGGAAAGTCGTCGTTAATAAATATGCTAACAAACAGACACAAACTTGCGCAAGTGTCTTCTACGCCCGGTAAGACGGTGATGATAAACCATTTTCTGATAAATGACGAATGGTATTTGGTCGATTTGCCAGGTTACGGATATGCCAAAACATATAAAAACAAACGAAACGAACTGAAATGTATGATTAATAACTATATCCTGAAACGGGAACAGTTAACCCTGCTTTTTGTGCTTATCGACGGACGGCACGAACCGCAAAAGATTGACCTCGATTTTATTAACAGTCTGGGCGAAAGTCAAACGCCTTTCGCTTTAATCTTTACAAAAGCGGACAAACTCTCGAAAAACGCTCTGAACAAAAATATCGAAAGTTTCAAAAGTAAACTTTCGGAAATGTGGGAAGCATTTCCTCCTGTTTTTGTCGAATCGGCAGAAACAGGACTCGGTAAACTGGAAATATTGGATTATATTAAGAAAATTAACGAAGACAAATGTCGGAAATCTTTGTAAAATTATCTGGGTTATAAATATTTACATTTGTATGCACTATTTTTTTACATTTTGTTTGTATTAAGATTACTGTACATTCGTACTAAGTTTTTATTTCTTTAATAAGATTGCAGTATTTTTTATGTAATGTTGTATGACAGATAGTTACCCTAAAATCTCCTGAACAGGTTGAATAATTTTTCCGATTGATTTGTTATTTGTACAGTTTAGCATGATTTTCGTCTCTCGCGCGTGCGTACGAGAGACGAAAATATAAAAAAATAGGATGTCCTTGAAACAATTTCAGTCTTTGACTTGACAGGGCACTTTTTTATTCAACACTCAAAATGACATTTGTGCTTATTTCGGCAACTTAAATCCCTGTAAGGCCTGTAAGGTAATGTAAATCACGCTATCTTCCTCGACTGTAAACACATTATTGGCGTGTTTTCGTTACGTTCAACCGATCAAAAATATAAATCATCTGTGTGCTAATATTTGAATTATTTAAACAGATAAGGCACTCCTTTTCCGAGTCTTTTCATTGCTATTCCTGAACCTCGTGCGACGGCGAGCAATGGATTTTCGGGGACTTTGAAATCGATATTTATCTTTTCTTTCAGTCGTTTATCAAGACCTTTGAGCAGAGCGCCTCCGCCGGTAAGGAATATTCCATTTTTGACGATGTCGGCATACAGTTCGGGTGGCGCCTGTTCGAGAACCGACATAATCGCCGCTTCCACTTTTACCAGCGATTTATCGAGACAATGCGCTATTTCCTCGTAATTGACCGACAGTTCTATTGGCAACGAAGTCATAAGGTTTGGACCTCTCACGACGAAATCGTCGGGAGGGTTTTCGAGGTCTGTCAAAGCGGAGCCTACCCGGATTTTAATTTCTTCGGCAGTCGCTTCCCCGACTTTGATATTGTGTTGATGACGCATATATTGCTGAATATCTGAGGTAAAATCGTCGCCTGCGACCCGTATACTCATATTGCAGACAATGCCTCCGAGCGAGATAATAGCGATTTCGGTTGTACCACCGCCTATATCCACGACCATATTTCCTTCCGGCGCTTCTACATTAACACCGATACCCAGAGCGGCAGCCATAGGCTCGTGAATGAGATGCACTTCACGACTTCCCGCCTGGTCGGCAGAATCGCGTACTGCTCTGATTTCCACTTCGGTGCTTCCCGATGGAATACATATAACCATTCGTAGCGAAGGAGTAAAGAAGCGTGATTTTGAGGGAATCATCCTGATCATTCCTCTGATCATCTGTTCGGCAGCCTCGAAATCGGCAATAACGCCGTTTTTCAGAGGTCGCACCGTTTTTATGTTTTTATGAGTTTTGCCGTGCATTCGTCTGGCGGTGTCGCCGATAGCAATTGTTTTGCCCGTATTTTGATCGATAGCGACAATCGAAGGTTCATCAACGACAATTTTGTCGTTGTACATGATTATTGTATTTGCCGTACCCAAATCCATTGCAAGATCTTGAGTTAATAGAGATAACGCCATATTTCCGTTTATTTATTCAGTTAAATGTTAATGTTTAAAATGTCTGTATCCTGTAATTACCATCGACAATTTTGCACTGTCGCAAAAATCGACAGATTCCTGATCACGCACCGAGCCTCCCGGATGTATAACCGCTGTAATACCCTCTTTTGATGCTATTTCGACACAATCGGGGAACGGAAAAAACGCATCGGAAGCCATGACGGCGCCCGATAACGAAAATCCGAAATTCTTTGCTTTTTCGATTGCCTGTTTCAGAGCGTCAATTCTCGAAGTCTGACCGACGCCACTTGCCAGCAACTGTTTGTCTTTCACCAGAACAATCGTGTTCGATTTCGAATGTTTCACTAATTTGTTTGCAAAAAGCAAATCGCTTATTTCCTGATCTGTAGGTGCTTTTATTGTCACCTGTTTCAAGTATGAAATATTTTCCGAAATATTATCAACATCCTGAACCAGAACGCCGTTAAGAACCGAACGGAATTGTTTGTCCGGACGTTTGTTCGACTTGACATCTAATATAATCCTGTTTTTCTTGCTTTTAAGAAGATTCAGTGCATCTTCCGAATATCCGGGTGCAAGAATTATTTCGAAAAACAGTTTGTTTATTTCTTCTGCAACCTTCAGGTCCACAGGGCTGTTGGTTATGATTATTCCTCCAAAAGCCGATATTGGGTCGCCTGCCAGAGCCTTTCTCCAGGCATTCAAAGGATTACTATCCGAAGCGCAGCCACATGCATTATTGTGCTTGATGACAGCATAAGTCGTTTCTGTAAAATCGCCTATTAGGGCAAAAGCGGCTTCTATATCCAACAGATTGTTGTATGATATCTCTTTTCCATGCAGTTGGGAAAAAATTTCGCTTAATTTTCCATAAAAAACACCCTTCTGATGAGGATTTTCTCCGTAACGTAATTTGTTTGCAGGCGAAATATTCAGTGCAAATTTTTCCTTATTCAGCAATGATGCAAAATAATCGGAAATATCTCTGTCGTAGGTTGTTGTTATTTCGAATGCTTCGGCGGCATAGCGTATTCTGTCTTCGGTGTCGGTAGCCCCGTTTTTCGATTTCAGCAGTTCGAGTAACGACGAATATTGGTTGCGGGATGCGACGATAAGTGTGTCATTATAGTTTTTAGCTGCCGCCCGGATCAACGAAATCCCGCCGATGTCAATTTTTTCGACTATTTCACTGTGAGATGCATCCGCTGCCAGAGTTTCGGAAAATGGATACAAATCCACAATAACAAGATCTATTTCAGGGATTTCGTATTTAGCCAAATCCTCTTTATCCGAGCTGTTGTCACGACGGCTCAATATGCCTCCAAACACTTTAGGATGAAGTGTTTTCACACGTCCGCCCAAAATTGAGGGATATCCCGTAAGACTTTCGACAGAATGCACGTCGGCAATATTTTTAATAAAATCAAAAGTTCCGCCTGTCGAATATATTGTAATTCCATATTTGCAGAGCGTTTTTACTATTTTCTCAAGATTATCCTTGTAATAAACGGAAATCAACGCAGATTTAATTTTTTTTCGACTCATTATTCCTTGTTTCTCCTTTGTATTCAATAAATTATAATATCAAAATCACTTATTTTCCGGGTATAAAGATACGCACATATTTTCATATTTTCTCTTGTCGCCCGAAATATTTATTTTTTTTTGTACTCATATATCAAATCTCCATTGCTATGTGTCATGATAACAACAGGTTCGCCTTCCGACGGCACAAGGTCAGAATTGTTTTTGCGAATACTGCCGCTTGTGCCTGCAATAAGAAACGTTTCCGGAGATATTCTGTTCACGCAAATTCCATATCTCGGCTTGTCGAACGGATATACGGATGCTTTCACTACTTTACCTTCGGAATCGATTATCAGTGAGAAAATTCCCAGTCCGGCACTTTCTTTTTGACCCATAATGTCAAGTTCGACATAATTGCCAAATAATATGAATCTTCCGTTATCCGAAGGGAAAATATCGATCAATTCGCCGCTGAGTTTAATATCCACCCTGAATTTTTGTTGATTATCTTTAGTAATCTGTTGCACAACAAGTATGCTGTCGCGAAACCATTCTTCGGTGTTGCCGTAAAAAGTGAGCAATGTTGCTTCGGATATTTCGTCGTAGAAGATTTTCCGTCCCAACGGAAAGTTTTTTTCCGGCAAGGTGATTTTTTCTTTTTCGTTTCCTTTAATATCGTATTTTACAATTGTTTGCGTTGTCAAAGCCGGGTCCGAAACATTTCTGGAACTTACCAAGCTCATCACTCCCGCCGGAATACTGCATACCGACATGGAACAGTCGTCGTAAATCATCTTGGATATATCGATGGTTTTCAGCCAGTTTACATTTTGAGCGTCGGCACTGAAGGCTGTAAAAGCAACCGAGTATCCCTGCGAATTGATGGATGCGCCTCCAAAACAGATACTTCCGTCGTCGTTTTTCACTATACTTTTAACTATATATCCCGAACTCGAAGGTCGATAAAAGCCGGAACCGTTGATTTTCGGAATGTTATTAACTTTATTATAAGTGAAATTATCGCCTTTTCCCGAAATTTTCGAGTTGATGACGTACTGTTTATAATTCTCGATACTGCTGTTATACAGACTGTAAACCGATTCGACGCCCAATTCCGCTTCGGACGGCTTTTTTTTCATCAATGGATATTTTATTTCCATTTTCCTGTCGATATCCAATATTTTAGAGTATGCTTCCATAAGAGAATGGATATAATCAGCTTGATTGTCAACAGAATAGTTTATGGTTATGGTTATGGGAGTATTTTTTTCGCTGTATGCCAGATTCAGGAAATCTATAATTCTGTATTTCCGTTCTATCTCTAAATATAAAGGTGTGATTTCCTGTAAATTCTTTAACTCTTCTATTAATTCGTTGGTGGCGTAACTTACTGCAGGAATGGGTGTTTTCGATGCGTGAATCTCTTTGATGTGCATATCTAACTTTTGCACGACTATTCGTGTTCGTTCAACTGTCTTATACACTGTCTCATCGTAATATTTTTGCTGCTGGATAGCCCACGATTTATAATCCCACAATTCTGCAATGTTCTTAAAATCAGTCGGCGAAAATCCATCTACCTTAAAATCGACTATATTTTTATAGGTAAAGTTCAGATTCGAAACTTTTTCACTGATAAGATTTTTGAAATACGTCACCGAATCGAACTTGCTTATCATCGACAACAGGGATTTTTTACTCTCATCCCAATTAACATACAAATCGTTGATATTTCTGTTATTAGCGCAGATATTTTTATAAACGTCCATACAGCGGTAATACGATTCGACCATCGAAGTGCAGGATTTGAGCGTCTCCGATATTTCCGCAAAAAACAGGGAATCGATGCCTCGTTTTATTCTGATATACAAACTAATGTCCTGTGCCGACAGTCTTTTTTGCGACGCACGTACCGCAGTGAAAAGAGCCTGATCTTTACGTGCTTCATTATCGTTGAGATACTGCTCGCAAATGAGATAATAGTTGTCGGATGCTTCGTACATGCTTTTTATACGGCTATAATCGGTTAAAGGGTTCAAATCCTTCATGATAGATGAAGCAAGTTCGGCTAATTGATAATAGAGATTCGCTCTCTCGATATAAGGATTCAAACTGAGAAAATCGGAATACTCGCCAAAGGCTTCTTCTTTGCTTAACTCCAACACTTTTTTGACAACATTCTCATATTTCAAGTTCCTCTGCGAATAAGAAACGTTCGCAAACAGAAGCAAGCAAATGTATATAACCCTGAAATACCAATGTTTATTAATTATTTTACTATAATATATCATCCAATCTACAATTCTTTTTTTTCGACAAAATTAATGCTTTTTTTTGAAATGGACGATAAAACATTTTTTAAGAGAGAATTTGAATGATATTTTTGCTTTTACATTCTGTTTAACAGATGTTTTCAGATGTGACGTAATAATAGAATTAATATCAAGATAAAAATCGTTTGCTTACTTTGAAAACGAAACGAACAAAAAATCATAAAAAAACTGTTATATAACCAACCGGAAACATAAAAAGGCGTTTTTGTTGTTGATGTTGGCTATTGTTATGTGTGTTGGAAGAAAAGTATACAAAACAAGCAGGGAAAATCCGTCAGATGTGTTAAAAGGCGAATAACCATTGGAGTATAATCTGTGCATACGTAGTTATGTATTCCCAGTTTCTGTTCATTATGGAACGGATTCCGTTTGACTGTTCTTTATCATTTGCTACATTTTATTTTTAATGGCATTAACAGTAGAAGAAGGGATTTTTTACTTCTTTATCAAGTATTTGTTGCGCCAATTTCAGCGCTTCGTCGTTGCGATTTGTTTCTTTGTATAACAGAACTAACTGATATAATGGCATAAAACGGTTTGGACACATGGACGCTACAAGGTTAAAATGCTTTTCTGCTTCGTCGCTTATGCCCGATTCTATATAATTGTCGGCAAGCACATCTGCACATCCATATCGTTGTAAGATTTGACGCATAAATCGAAAACCTAAATGCTTTTTTCGTACTCTTTCACTTCGTGCAATTCCACCGCATGATTATACAGGAAAAGCCCGTTTCGGTTGAGATAAGTGTATTCCGGCAATTTCGTCTTTGCTGCATGAAGCAAACAACATAATGATAATTGTTGTTATAATGTTGTTTCTCATTTCATTACTTGTTAAGTGCATTAACCGGATTTTCGCGGCTTGTTTTATAGACCCGTCCGCCGACGCACAGAACAATAACCATAATCAGAGCCAACAATATCAACACATAAACCCAGGCGCTCATCTCGGTTTGTATTACGTAATTTTCTTCTATAAATCTCTTTCACCCCAATTTGATTTTTTCATACTTTACAGATTATCAAGTACATGCGCTATGTTTATGAATAAAAAGCACAAAAGAGTGAGATACAATCGTTTATGATTGCATGTCAAAGAGTTTCTATGTTCCGCTTCATAATGCGATTTTCTTCTGCGAGTTTGGTT
>JAITKY010000233.1 GCA_031278135.1 Prevotellaceae bacterium
GTCAATTATAATGTCGGTAAAAAAAGACTCTTTTTACCTGTTTAAAATATTTCAATGAGCCTATTAGTGTTGAAAAAACATCAGACATAGATGAACGTATTTTCAAGTCTCTATTCTGAAAACTTCCTAAAAGTAAAGGATATTTTCATAGCTCTTATCTTTATCAGATCCAACCAACTGTATTCAAGACTAAAATAAGATGGTTTTTTTCCGGCGTCTGCCCCGAGCTAATGGCAGGCGCCCAAACCTGTCAAAGTTATTTTTGCCTAACACCCAAATATTGTTAGCATCTTTAAACAGGGACATTCCAGAGGACTGTTTCGGAACGACAGACTTGTTGTAAGCCCTGGCATTGTTTTAGATAATATTCTACAAAAAGACACGCTCTTCCCACCCACGGAATTATCCCAAACAATGCTGTAAGAGCGCAGAAAATCGTATGTCTTTTTTTCGTTATCATATACTTAATCGTTAACCGAATCTGAGTTCAAAGGTACGGGGTATTTTTCAATTTCCAAGTTAAATTATGTTAAAAACAGCAACAAATGAGGCTAATTATTTGTTCTTTAATACATTAAATACGAAAAAGGTTCGTGCAAAAGGGAAGCCCTGAAAGGACGGAATCAATCATTATCTACGGATTACGCCCTTTCAGGACTTATTGGCGGGCGTGATTCATTTAGCAGGATGTTACCCTGCGCTGGTATATTTCGGGCTTTGACTACGTCGATTTAAAAATTCAGCCCTTTACAAACCGAAGGCTCGGGGTATATGTCCCTTCGAGGCTGTCCAAAAAGCCCGCCATCCAGCATTTGACGTGAAATCTCCTGAAAAATGAGTGTTGATTTTCAGTAGATTGCCGTCAAGTTCGCAACGACAAATGCCTCCAAAAGGACTTTTTGGACATCCCCGATAACATACAAAGGGACGTGTCTCCCTGTCTCTGTCGTTGCAGTGAGTTTACCGACTTGGAGAGGTCAATGAACTCAGCGAGCAAACGAAGCATTGAGGCGAACAGACAAAATTGATATAGTGCCTCAAAAAAAGGTTTAGGCGAAACTTTGCAAAATTTTGTTCATTTGTTAAATTTTATTACATTTGTATCATTTTTAGAAGTTAATTTCAGATTGGAAATGGATAGAATAAGATTGGTTGTCAAGGGAATATCAGGCAGTCAGGACAAGCCGGAAATATATGTTTTGATACTTGGAGGACAGGGAGAAAACCATGTTTTTCCTGTAGTTGTGGGGTTTTACGAAGCACAATCTATTGCTTTTTATTTGGAAAATTCAACTTCCAAACGGCCTTTTATCCATGATGTATTTTTTGATATTGCACGTTTTTGCAATATCGAAATTCTGGAAGTTTATATAAAAGATTTTAAAGATTCGAATTTTTGTGTGGAAATACTCTGTTTCAATGGAAAGCAATACATTAAGTTCGACATGCGACTGTCCGACGCTGTGGCTTTGGCTCTGCGATTTAAATGTCCGATTTTCACGACAAAAGAAGTTCTTACAATGGTTGGCGTAAATGTGTCGCCAGACATCAACAACCCTCTGGGACAATTCTGTATGGAAGAATTGTTGAACAAACTAAACGAAGCAGTAAAAAGCGAAAACTACGAAATGGCAATAACTATCAGAAACGAAATAAAAAGTCGTAAATAACGCTGCAAGTTTGAATATAAAATATAATAATAATTTAATTATGACAGAAATAACATTTAGAGGCGAGCCTGTAACAGTAACAGGACACGAAACAAAAGCAGGACAAATCGCTCCTGACTTCACTTTGACCGGAGTAACATTAGAACCGGTGAAATTATCTGATTTTAAGGATAAAGTAAAAATCATTTCGGTATTTCCATCCATCGATACGGGAGTGTGCGCACTGCAAACCAAACGTTTCAACAAGGAAGCTGCAAAACTTGGCGACGATATCGTAATTCTCTGTATATCAAAGGATTTACCGTTTGCACAGAGCCGTTTTTGTGGCGCCGAAGGAATCGACAAGGTAATAACGCTCTCGGATTATAAAAACAACGAATTTGGAGAAAAATACGGTTTTCTTATCGAAGAACTCGGATTGCTGACTCGTGGCGTGATTGTTGTCGATAAGGACAATGTGGTTCAGTATGTGGAATATGTGAAGGAAGTCGCCGAAGAGCCGGACTACCGTAAAGCAATCGAAGAAGCAAAAAACGCAATGCACGATTCGACTGCCAATTTGGCTTCGAAACTCGAAAACGCAGGCTTAACAAGCGAACAGACTGAACAGACGCTCAATATTTTCCGGAATCATTTGGAAAAACGTTTGCCTCTGTTTATCAAAGAACACCTGACCGAAGTTTTCGAAGGTAAAAAACTTGAACTCAGCGATATCTTGAGAAATCAGGCGGAAGTTTTTACCGACGAAGTGAAGGACGCGCTGAGTAAATTAGCCGACAAAACGGAAGAGGTATCAGGCAAATTTTCGGAAAAGGTAGAACAGGCGTTTGTAAAGATTACTGATTTTTTTGCAAATGGAAAAAGATAACACAAAGAACTTCGTTAGAGGATTATAACCACGAAGTCGCATAAGTAACACAAAGAATTTCGTTAGAAGATTATAACCACGAGGTCGCATAAGTAACACAAAGAACTTCGTTAGAAGATTATCCTGCAAAAGCACAAAGACCATAAAGTTTGTTCTTTATGGTCTTCCTGTCTTTTCCGGACAACAAATTGTTATCTGCGAAAATCTGTTTCATCCGTGTGCAAAAAAACTATTCCACTTTGAAACTGTAATTTCCAGAGCCTACTTTGAATACGCGATATTTGTCCGTTAGCCGGAGAAATTTCACGCCTTTCGACGAAGTTGCTTTTTTGCCGTTTTCGGTTACTTTGTTTTTGTTCGTTGTGATGGGGATGTAGACTGTAGCCGTAGAGTTGCAAGGTACGGTTATGTTCCACGAAAACTGTCCGTTATCTTTTGTCCATTCGCTTTTGATGAGTCCTCTTGCCGATTTGTACGAGGCTTTCACATGATTCAATCCATCGACAGGGTAAGGTTTCATCACGATTTCGTCGAAACCGGCGCTGCCCGGGTTGTTCTGTATTCCTGCCAGATACTCGTAGAACCAGACGAGCAAATCGCCGAGCAGCATCACGTGATTGGCGGAATTCATATCCGGATTAGCAGTGTCGCCGTTCCAGAGTTCCCAGATAGTCGTCGCTCCTTTTTCAAACATATAACCCCAACTTGGATAGTCGCGGTTAGTTACGATTTTGTATGCAATGTCGGAACGTCCATATTCCGACAGTCCGCGCATCAACCATTGCATTCCAACCAGCCCTGTACTTACATGACTTTTACATTCGCCCTCAGTTTTGTCTATTATGTTTTTGAAAACGCCTTCCTTATATTCGTCGGGCGTCATTCCGTAACATAATGGAAGAAGGTTTGCCGTAACGGTATTATTGCTGTACTGTTTAGTTTCTTTATTGAAATATCTGTTGTTGAAAGCGTTTTTGACAACTTCTGCCTTTTGGGCGAAATCTTCTGCCTCGTCTTCCTTATCGAGCAGGACGGCAAATTTTTCCAGAAGACAAAGTATCCTGTAATAGAATGTTGTACTCAACACTGCTCCGTCGGTTTTACGTGCGGGATCGTTCGAATGGATTAGTTCAGGCGATTCGGGAGGCATACACCAGTCGCCGTAAGTATCTTTGGTCATGATGCTGTCTTTAACATATTTACCTTCCATGTAACTTATCCATTTCTTCATCGACTCGTAATGTTTTTCGATTGGTTTACTATCGCCATACTGTTCGTATAACATATTGGCAATAATGACATAGGCACCGGGCCAGGTCATATTGTCACTATAAACGCTCCAATAGTTTGGCGCCACGTCGGGAACAGAACCGTCTTCACGTTGCGCCTGTTCGATGTCGTCGAGCCATTTAGCATACAGATTGTTGATGTTGAATACAAAACTTTCGCCATGAGAACCTACGGCACGGTCGCCAAGCCATCCCATACGTTCGTCTCTTTGCGGACAATCGGTCGGCATCCCGCGATAATTTCCCATAATGCCCCAACATGCGTTTTTATACACTTGATTTATCGTTTCGTTAGATGTTTCGAACTCTCCTGTTGTTTCCATTTCGTCGAAAACAACCAATCCTTCAAAATTGTCAACAGTGGGAGCGCCGGGAAATCCCGAAATTTCGACAAAGCGAAAACCATGATAAGTAAATGAAGGCGACCATATTTCTTCATCATTGCCTTTCAGGACATATTTGTCGGTGGCATTAGCGCTTCTCAGATTCGCAACGTAAAGCATACCGTCGTTGTTGAGCAGTTCCGCAAAACGCAGTTTCACTTCGTCGCCGGCTTTGCCTTTCACTTTCATACGCAACCAGCCAACCATATTTTGCCCCATATCCATGACATATATCCCAGGCTGAATCTCGCTAACAGACACCGGACGAACAGTTTTCATCACTTTGATATTCCTGTTAGTCTGCGCTTCGAGTGTTCCGCCGGGTGCATCGACAAGTTCTGCCTGCAACCATCCGGAATCGTCGAATCCGGCGTTGCTCCATCCCGAAAATTCTTTCCGGGCGTCGTATTCTTCGCCGTCGAACTCGTTATTTGCCAGAATCGGACCGTCGGCAGTCGTTTTCCACGAATTGTCGCTGACGATTGTCTGACTGCTACCGTCGGAGTACTTGATTTCGAGTTGCAAAATCATTCTCGGAAACCCGAAGTTACGTACATTCCTTCTTCTCATAGTGAAAAAACGCCCGTTGCCCAACACAACGCCTATCGCATTATTTCCTTCTTTCAACTGGGTTGTGACGTCGAAAGTGTTATACTTTACAACTTTCGAATAGTCGGTAGGCGTCGGCGACAAAACCTGTTCGCCAATACGTTCGGCATTGATATACGCTTCGTAAAGTCCTAATCCAGAAATATACATGGTGGCTTTCTCCACTTTTTTCGGGACATTGAACTCTTTCCGGAAATAACGGGCAGCAAGCCGGGTTTTCCTTTCGGTAATCATGTCTTTCTCCGAAACTATGTCCAATCCCGTCCATTTTGCCTGCCAATCGGTTTGATTGGTCAAACCCATTGTCCATGAAGCCGGTTTGCTCCATTCCGATTCGCCCCTGTTCGTTTTGACTTTGACTTTCCAAAAATATTCCGTACGACTGTTCAATGGTTCGCCTTCGTACTCTATGTAAACCGAATTATCGGACTTAACGCTACGGCTGTCCCACAAATCGCCTTCGTCGTTATCAAGTTTTTCCAATGACGACGACACAAGTATCCTGTACGATTTTTGCCGGACACCTCGACCTTCGGACAATAATTCCCAACTCAAACGAGGATTGGAAACATCAATCACAGGATTATACAGGTTCTCACAGCGGAGATTTACTGTCTCAACCGGAACCTTTTCCATGCAAGCAACAAATAAACTTGCCAAAATACACAACATTACAACTTTTTTCATGATATCTTTTTTTTATTTATTTATACTTTTTTTCTATTCAACACTTTCAGGGATGAAAAATAATTAGCTTCTCGAACGACTGTGTATCTAATGCCAACTGTTTCATGACTTATTCATTATTTTCTTTATTTTTAACCCATTCGTCATATCCGCAGAGTTTTTTTACCAGATTGATTTTGACAATTGCGATATACAGCAAAGCGGGATAAGCCCGAATATCCAATTCTTTGATAATAAATTTCGTTATCGTTTCGGAGGCGACCACTTTTTCGGGCGAAAGGTCGCTCGACAGATAATATTGTATATAGTGAGTGAGATATTCTATTAATTCTCTATCGGTAACCGGCTCTGTTCGTTGCGATATGAGCGTTACCAAATCGTTCATTCTGTTTGAACGTGAATATTCGAGTATTTGAAACAACAGATAATCGGGATATTTTCGATAACATTCATCCAATTTTTTGTCGTAGTCACTATTGAAGGTTCTCAGAATGGTTAATTCGATATAATCGGCGTATGGAATATCGCCGATTTCCTTGCGGAATTTTTTTATCGCCTTTTTTTCTTTACCTTTTAGCAACAATTTGAAAACTGCATTATATTCTTTTACCAGTTTGTTGATATCGATGGATTTCAGTCCTCTAAACAGCGAATTGGGAAGGTCAAACAAATCCACAACTTCGATTTTAAAAACTTTTTTAAGAAAATCAATATGTTTGTCGCATTTATCGTCATCAAGATCTCTCTCAAGAATAATTCCTGCCATTGTCATAAAGTTGCTATACGTATTTTCTGAAATATTTTTACCCTTGTCCACATCGAATGCCTGTTTCAGAAACTGAGTTTTTAATGTTTCGTCATCAAGAGCGTCATATGTGTAAAATGCGTTATTATCGTCGTCGAAATCTTCGTCATCATCGTCGAAATCATAATCATCATCGTCGAAATCATAATCATCGTCGTCGAAATCATCGTCATAAAAATCATCGTCGTCGAAATCATCATCGTCGTCGTCGTCGTCGTAAAAATCATCGTCGTCGAAATCATCATCATCGTCGTCGTAAAAATCATCGTCGTCGAAATCATCATCATCATCGTCGTAAAAATCATCGTCCTCGTCGTCGTCATCAAATTCGTCATGTAAAATATATTCATAATTCCCCTGCCCTGCTGTTTTATCTAATTGAGCGAGTATTTGTTGTTCTTTTGCCGGAGAGTCTTCACCTGAATTGATATATACAGGTTTTCCGTTGTCGTCTCCGCAATGGATGTCTATCATAGGGATATTTTCGTTGTCTTCTTCCAGTAAATATTGCGTAACGCTAGTAAATTCGGAGACAGGCTTAAATCCATATTTATCGGCAAATTCGATTGCAGCATAGATAATATTGTGAACCAGGTCATATTGAGTTTGTTCAAAAATCAAATCATGATCTACGCGTTCAAGTATCTTCCGAAGATACTCTTCCGGTTCATTATACCAATATAAGGAGTGAGTTATGCCACAACATAATAAATCGACGCCATACATGCAATAGGTGATATTTCCCAAAGCATGTTTACGTATAACAAAGATTGTCGCCATTTTACTGTCTTGCCAGGATCTGTTTATCCAACACTGATATATCGGCAAATTACGTGCCCGCTGCCGGATGTAATTTTCTGGACTTAATTGCATTTCTTGCTTGTTATTCTTCTTTTTCGACATAGTTTTTATATATATTATTTGTTTATTTTTTATTTTTCAATTCCAACTTCACCGGACAATGATCTGACAGTATCACATCGTCAAGGATATTGGCGTTTTGCAGTTGAGGCTTTAGCGCCTCGGTTACCAGAAAATAATCTATCCTCCAGCCGAGATTTTTATTTTTGGCGCCGCTACGGTAACTCCACCACGAATATCGTTCAGATTCAGTGCAAAACTCACGAAACGTATCGATCCAGCCCGAAGCGACAAAATTGTCGAACCATTCCCGTTCTTCGGGTAAAAATCCGGATGTTTTCAGATGTTTGTTCGGATTGTTGATATCGATTGGTTTATGACAGATATTGAAATCGCCGGTAAGTACGATTTTCGGGCGGTCTTTTTTGAGTTTGTCTATATACGCCGCGATATCGCCAAGAAACTGCATTTTAACGGTTTGCCTCGTTTCGCCGGTTGTTCCCGACGGAAAATATGCGCATACCAAAGTGATATCCTCGAAATCGGCGCGTATCACTCTACCTTCGGAATCAAACAAATCAATGCCAATGCCTTTCGATACAAAATCGGGCAAAACACGTGATAATAAAGCCGTACCGCTATATCCTCTCTTAAATGCCGGATACCAGTAACAGTTATATCCCAAATCTTCGAACTCTTTAGTATTTATCTGATCGGGAACGGCTTTTATCTCCTGAAAACACACTATATCGGGATTTTCTTTTTTCAGAAAATCAATCAGTCCTCTGTTTGTTGCCGAACGTATTCCGTTCAAATTTAATGAGATCAACTTCATCATCTTTTATTTTTATTTATTTTTATGTTTCTTAACTTCCTCTGTATTTATTGTCATCGCCTTCGAGGATTTTCAGGTAACTGAGATAGCGGCTTTCGCTGATTTCGCCCGATTCGAGGGCAGCCTTCACCGCACATCCGGGTTCGTGAGTATGACTGCACATTCCATACTTGCAACCGGCGGAAACTCTGAATATTTCGGGGAAAAAATGATATATCTCCGACTTATCCATGTCGATCAGTCCGAATCCTTTTATTCCCGGAGAATCAATCACAAACCCGTTGTCTATCTCGAACATTTCGTAGAACGTAGTTGTGTGCATTCCTTTGTTGTGCGCTTTGGATATTTCTCCTGTTTTAAGATGCAATTCCGGCGCCAGACTGTTCATTATCGCCGATTTGCCTACTCCCGAATTTCCGGAAAACAAACTTATTCTGTTCGGTATTTCCGATTTTATCAGGTCGATATTGATATTCTTGAGTGCCGAAACTTCAAGAATCGTATATCCGGCGCTCGAATACACGTATTTGAAATATTCGAGATCGTCCTGTAATTCGTTGGTAGTCAGTAAATCTATCTTGTTTACGACAATCCATACGGGGATTTTGTATGCTTCGGCGGTTGCCAGAAACCGGTCGATAAATTCGTATCTTGTTTCGGGCTGTGTCAAAGTCACTGTCAAAAAAGCCTTGTCGATATTTGCAGCGAGTATATGCGCTTGACGCGATAGATTCGTTGACCGCCGGATAATATAGTTTTTTCGCGGCTCAACATCGGTGATAACACCTTTTTTTTCGGATATCACAGAAAAAATAACTTTGTCGCCAACGGCAATAGGGTTAGTCGTTTTCATATCTTTCAGACGTAATTTACCTCGCACAGTCGAAAGATACAACTCCCCTTCGTCACTGCGAACCATGTAGTTACTTCCTGTATGCTTAATAATTAAACCTGTCATCTCCAAATACATTTCACCGCCGGAATCCTATCGTAGAATTCGCACAAAAGTAGATAATAATATGCAAATGTGCAAATGTGATGAATATTTGGGTGCATTTCAAATTGTTACATTGATTTCGTTCTATTATTTATCTTTAACCCACAAAGATTTTCACAAAGGGCGTCCGGAAATACATTAAAGGGCGTCCGGAAGTGGTAATAACTTCACAATCTGGGAAAGATATTTTTCGTCTGTTTTGTCGAACGTGTTCAAATATTCGCTGTCGATATCCAGAACGCCGATTATTTCATTGTTGCTGAATACAGGAACGACTATTTCCGATTTCGACTTTGAACTGCACGCAATATGCCCTGCAAACCTGTTCACATCGGGTACGATGACGCTTTCGGCTTTTTCCCACGAAACACCGCATACTCCCCTGCCTTTCTTTATTCTATTACAGGCAACCAGCCCCTGAAACGGTCCAAGAACAAGTTCATCTCCGACGACACGATAAAAACCAACCCATAAAAAACCAAAAACTTCTTTAATAGTGGCAGTTACATTTGCCATATTCGCAATAATATCGGGTTCGCCCTGCATCAGCGCACCAATAGCGACGACAAGCGACCGGTATTTTTCTTCTTTTGCTGTTCCTGTTACCGAAAATAATTCTGCCATTTTGTTTTTTAATTCATCAGACTGTCGATAATTGCTTTATCTACAATTCTTTTCTCCAGCATGTTTTTGTATTCTTCCCAATAATAAATGACATTTTTTCGTTTAACGTTGTCCATCCATTTCAGCGCCAATTCATATTCGCCCAGCATTTCGCATCCTACAGCCATATTGAAACACGAAATCGCCGCAAGATCTCTGTTTTCGTCGTTTACATATTTCATCCAGACATCCATTGCTTTAGCCCAATCGCCACCGTCAATATGGTATTCGGCTCTCACAAGATTGTCGGCGATGTAATAAAAACGAGTTTCTTCCTTCCAGAATGGACTGATTTCTTCGGCGTAAGACTTTGCCACTTCCTTAACCAGGTATGCGACAGAGGCTTTATCGTCGGGCAGTCTGTCAATTAGTTCGTCTTCCGTTTCCCAGGCATACGCATCGACTTGAAACGTTACAGTATCGATTATCTCCCTTTCGTCGATAACCGTAAACTTGTCGATATCATAGATTTTTACTGTCAGACTGTGTGGCGTCACGATACGGACACAATTCTCTCGTGCCGTCCGGACTCTTTGCCTGTTAAACGAAGTTTTAAATTCTTCGACCGCAATCAAATAATTTGCACCGGAATTTTCTTTTATATCCCGGATATTTTCTTCAGTCAGCCCTTTTTCCTCCGAATTTATCGTGTAAACAGGAAAAATATACGCGCTGTATTTTGGCGATTTTTCCAGATTATTCTTTATCGCCATTGCGACACCTGTAATCGCCAAACTGTCGAGAGACTTTCCTGTATCGAACAGATAATATGTGTTTAACACAGCAGCCACGGCAATATTCACCGTATCGGGCAAATTGATAATTCGTGCCGGCGGAATCAGCGTTTGTACTTTTGTCGATGAATACTTGACTGATTCGCACGACGTTACTAAAAATAATGACATTACAGCCGTAAAAAGCGTTATATGCCGAACAAACATGTTTTTTTTCATATCTACAATCATTTTTAACGAAATATTGCATAAAATTCACGACAAATTTCGTGCCAAAATTAGAAAAAATTTTACAAATCGAATAATTAATGCAACGTTTCCGGTCATTTTAACGTCTATACGGCAAGAATATTTATGTATGAAAAGTAGATTTTTTTTGATTGGTATTGTTTTTGGGATATGTTCATGCTCATTTGAAGACGAAGGTTATTACAGCGATTCTTTCGGTGTTGTGAAACTTTTCAGTGACGATACGCCATATATAGAAAACGACGAAGGAGAGATTTTGATTCCCACTCAAAGCATATCCACATTTGTCGAACCGGGCGACAGAATTTGGATATCATATACCGTCGAAAACGAAAATGCAAAACGGGACACTTTGAGGATTCTGCCATACAGAATAACCGGCGTTATGCCTGTGTATCTGCAAAATGAATCGAAACTCAATGACGTTGGTATAGACTTGTGGACATTATGGATCGCTCAAGGTTTTTTGACTTTCGATTTCAGGATAAGGGCAAAAGATCCCGATAAATTGAAAGAACACGAATATGCTTTAGTCGTTCAACAGAAAGAAGTAACCGATACTCTGTCGATCGATTTTCGGCATGACGACGGAGGAGATAATTACGGCGTATTATGCAGAACGGCTGTCGCCCTTAAATTGAATGAATTGAGAATTGCTGCCGACTCTGTTGTCATAGCAATCAATTACAAAAATCTTGCCGGCACAAAGCATACAGAGTATAGAAAATATAAATTAATAAAATGAATAAGTTTTTATGGTTATTAGTAGCGTTTTTTATTGTATCGTGCAGTAAAGACGAAAATAATGAGTCGGTATATAAAATGTATGGCGTTGTCAGAGAAGATACAAATACAAGTGGAAAACTGTATATAAGAAGCGATGAAGGGCAAATAATAATCCCCGCATCCAGTTTCCTGTCGATCGACGACAGGAACAGCCGTGTTTGGATACTGTTCTACACCAGCGACAATGTCAATAATTCGGACACTATTAAAACAAATATTCACGAATTTTTGAAAATCACTGAAATAGACTTTAATGCCGAAACTGCATCGACGTCGGACAATGTGTTTTTGCAGAAAATCTGGGTGGCTCAGGATTATCTTACTTTGATAATGGATGTTACGGCATTAAATGAAGATTCGTTGGAAAAACACAAATACGCAATGTATTCCAATTGGGAAACTGTCAACGATACAGTGCGCATGGAGTTTAAATACGTCCGTAACAACGATTCCGGCAACGTTCAATTTAGCAAAACAGTAGCGCTGAAACTAGACGACAAAATTACAAATCCCAAAACTGTCGTTTTGGCAATAAAATACCAGACAAATACAGGCAATAAAGAAGTATTTATTACATATTAAATATGAAACGATACCTTATGTTTTAATTATTTATATGGAAGGTTTGCTTTTGGGCGAACCTTTTTTTTAATATCTGAAAAAAAAATGTTTAACTTTGTATTTTTATTTGATTAAAATGTTTTAAAAAGATAGTCGTTAAGAAGATGGAAACAACGGATTTATTAAAGAAAGTACGGAAAATCGAAATCAAAACCAAAGGTTTGTCGGGTAACATATTTGCCGGCGAATATCACAGCGCTTTCAAAGGTCGTGGAATGACCTTCAGCGAAGTACGCGAATATCAGCCCGGCGATGATGTGAGAAATATCGACTGGAATGTAACAGCCCGTTTCAATACTCCTTTCGTGAAAGTGTTTGAAGAAGAGCGTGAATTGACTGTGATGTTGATTATTGACGTCAGCGCATCCGAAACGTTCGGCACTCAAAGCAAATTCAAAAAAGACCTTATTGCAGAATTGTCGGCGGTGTTGTCGTTTTCGGCAAGTATCAACAACGATAAAATCGGCGCAATGTTTTTCGGCAGTAAAGTGGAAAAATTTATTCCCCCGCAAAAGGGACGCACTCATATCTTGCGAATCATAAGGGAAATACTAGAATTTACTCCCGAAAACTCTGGGACAGACATCTCCGAAGCCTTGGCGTATCTGACAGGCGCTATGAAAAAACGATGTACGACTTTTATCTTTTCGGATTTTGTGGATTTCGACGAAAACAATATGCCGCGATTCGAGCAGGCTCTGAAAATCGCCTCGAAAAAACACGATGTAGTGGCATTGAGAATATACGACCAGCGTGAAAAAGAACTGCCTCCGGCAGGTTTGATCGAAATGTACGACGCCGAAACCGGTAAAACAATTCTTGTCAATACCAGCAGAAAAAAAGTCAGACGAATCTATAACGAATGGTGGAGGTCGTGTTCCGACAATCTTAACAAAGTTTTTTCGAAATACAGAGTCGATTCAGTAAATATCGCTACCGATGACGATTATATCAAACCTCTGGTTAAACTGTTCAAAAAAAGAGCAGTATGAATTAATCGGTTATTTTTTTCATTGTATGATGATTAAATAAATAAAGTACTCCGACAGTACTGAAATTATTTTTATTTAACATGTTTTGTATATATTTGCGGACAAAAAGAAAATAAAAAATGAATATAAAGAAATTAGTATTCAATCTATTACAGGAAAATACATACATCATCTACGACGAAACAAAAGAGTGTGTGATAATAGATCCCGGCTGTCAGAGCCTGTCGGAAAAGAATGTTTTAAAACAGTTTATTGCCAATAACGGTCTAAAACCGAAAGCGTTGTTGAATACGCACTGTCATTTTGATCATATCTTTGGTAACAACTTCGTTTGCAATGAATATGGCGTGGAATTGTGGGCATCCGAAGGCGAGTTGGCGAATATTCGACGTTTCAGAGCAAGCGCTTCGCTGTTCGGGATTTCGGAAGAACAGCCTTATCCGCCGTCTCATTTTTTCAAAAACGGTCAGGTGATTACATTCGGAAACTCTGAATTAAAGGTGATTAACACTCCCGGACATTCTCCCGGATCGGTATGTTTTTACTCCGAAGCCGGAAGTTTTCTCGTCGCCGGAGACACTCTTTTTGCCGGAAGCATCGGTCGAACAGACTTACCCGGAGGCGATTATGACGAAATCAAAGAAAGTCTCGAAAAATTGATTGCTCTCCCCAACGAAACAAAAGTGTATTGCGGCCACGGACCCGACACAACGACAGGTTGGGAAAGGCTTAATAATCCGTTTATTGCAGGATGAAACTCGAAAACGATACAATACGACTCAGAGCAGTGGAACCGTTGGATATTGATCTGCTGTATCTTTGGGAAAACGACCCCAAAGTGTGGACTGTCAGCGAAAGCGTTACGCCATATTCGCGTTTCGAACTCGAAAAATACATTCTTTCGGAAGGCGACATATTTGCAAACAGGCAATTACGCTTGATGATCGACTGTAAACAAAACTGCGATTATCTCACTGTCGGAACGGTGGATTTGTTTGATTTCAACCCGATTCACGGCAGGGCGGGATTGGGAATCATGATTTATTCCTCCGAAAACCGTAGCAAAGGCTATGCCTCCAAAGCAATGGACATTCTGATTGAATATGCGTTTACTGTTTTGAATATTAGCGTATTGTACTGCAATATTTCCGTAAACAATCATATAAGCATCAATTGTTTCGAAAAGGCTGGATTCGAAAGGTGCGGTCTCAAAAAAAGTTGGAATCTCACCCCAAATGGACGAGAGGACGAAATTATGCTTCAATTAATCAAGTAACAGAATGGTTAGCAGAAGGAAACCCGAATGGTTGAAAGTAAAATTGCCACAAAACAATCTTGCCGCAGTCAGCAAATATCGGTTGCATACGATTTGCACCAGCGGTCTGTGTCCCAATCGCAGTGAGTGTTGGGGATGCGGCACGGCGACTTTCATGATTGGCGGAGATATTTGTACCCGTGCCTGCAAATTCTGTAACGTGAAAACCGGACGACCAACACCTTTAGACCCGGATGAACCCGAAAATATTGCCGTTTCGGTTAATTCGTTGCGCCTGAAACATGCTGTGATTACTTCCGTTGACCGTGACGATTTGCCCGATTTGGGCGCATTGCACTGGGTAGCAGTTATCAAAGCCGTCAAAGCGAAAAACCCGACGACGACAATGGAAGTCCTGATACCGGATTTTCAGGGACGAAAAGAGTTGATTTACTTAATTCTGGATGCGCATCCGGAAGTTGTGTCGCACAATCTCGAAACCGTTCGCCGTCTCTCGAAAAGCGTGCGAAGCCGGGCAACTTACGATGTTTCGCTGGCAGTAATCAGACAGATAGCGGATTACGGCATTGTTGCGAAATCGGGAATCATGCTGGGACTTGGCGAAACACGCGACGAAATCATCGAAACCATGCACGATCTCAGAGAAGCAGGATGCTCGGTAATGACTATCGGTCAGTATCTTCAACCGTCAAAAGCCAATATCGAAGTGTCGGAATACGTGCGTCCCGAAATTTTTTCCGAATATCAGCGGATCGGAAAAGAAAAAGGATTTGCCCATGTCGAAAGCGGTCCTTTGGTACGAAGCAGTTATCACGCCGAAAGACATGTAACAATTAATTGAAAATGAAAGTAACACATATCGATTTGGGAATAATGAACTATCGGGACGCCTGGCAAAAACAAGGCTCACTGATGGAAAAATTGAAGAAAGAAAAATCGGAAGGTAAAGAGGGTTTGAATTATCTGCTTTTTGTCGAACATCCTCACGTATATACGCTCGGCAAAAACGGAAATCAGGCTAATTTGCTGATAAATACGGTTCAACTTGCTACCGACAGCGTCGAATTTATCAAAGTGGACAGAGGCGGCGACATTACTTATCACGGTCCCGGACAGTTGGTTGTGTATCCGATCTTTTGTCTTAACGATTTCAGGACAGGCGTCAAAGAATACGTCCGGCGTTTGGAAGAGGTTGTAATTCGCACAATTGCCGGATATGGGCTTCGAGGTGAACGTCTGGAAAAAGCAACAGGCGTCTGGCTCGACGTGAACAAATCCGGTGTACGAAAGATATGCGCTATCGGCGTAAGATGTTCACAATCCATTACAATGCACGGATTTGCATTAAACGTAAACACCGATTTAAACTATTTCAACTTCATCAATCCTTGCGGTTTTGTCGATAAAGGAGTCACGTCAATGGCAAAAGAAACAGGTAAAACAATAAATATCGACGAAGTTAAATCTTTTGTTTTACAATATTTTAAAGAAATATTTGCAATAGAATTTATTGCCGCTAATGCGCTTAATACAATTGATTCCCTGTTAAAAATGTAATGAACATAATTTTAGGAGA
>JAITKY010000260.1 GCA_031278135.1 Prevotellaceae bacterium
ATATACGTATGCAACTGGGATTATATACGTATGTAGCCGGTATTGACTGAAGTATACGGTCAATAAAGTGACATCGCGCAAATTAAATTGTCGCATTATGGGTAGCCGATGACGCCGAAACCCCCGAGCTGCGCCTGCGGCTTGCAAGGGGTTATTGACAAATACTAAAAAAAGTATTATCTTTGTGCATTGATAATAAGAATATGATTAACGATATTTTGGTAATAGACAATAATTTACATTAAATCATAAAATGCTATGAGAGTTTCTTCTTTTTCCATAATTCTTTCTTTTGTTTGCTTGATGATACTTGGGATCTTCATGATTCCGAAACTTCCTTTCAAACTGAATCCTTCACGACAATTGCCGGTGATTCATGTTTCATTTAGTATGTCGGGGCAGTCGGCGCGAGTAGTTGAGACGGAGGTGACTTCGAAAGTCGAAGCCATGTTGAGCCGTATGAAGGGAGTACAGGGAGTTAATTCGATGTCGTCTGCCGGCCACGGGAATGTGACCATCCGGTTGTCGAAACACACAGACCCCGACATGGCAAGGTTTGAAGTATCGACGATTATTCGTCAGATGTGGCCCTCGTTGCCTCAGGAAGTCAGTTATCCACATATCTTTATTTCAGGTACAGCGAGTAACGAATCAGCGTCGCCGCCATACCTGCGTTACACTGTCAATGCGCCCTTTTCGCCGATGCAGATACAGGAGTATATCAACAACAATCTGAAACCCAAACTTGCCGAAATATCGGGCATCGACCGAATTGAAGTTTCGGGAGCCAGCCGCATGATTTACAAGCTGGAATACGACTACACACTGTTAAAAAACATGAAAGTCTCGATTGGTGACATTCAGTCGGCAATCAGTTCGTATCTTTACAGAGAATTTCTTGGAATCGGCAGAATAGCAGACGAAAACAAAAATGAACAGTGGATTCGAATTGCTCTGATTTCGGAAGACAGAACCCGTCCTTTCGACCCTTCGATCATTCAGGTGAAAAACATCAATGGACGAATTATATATTTAAACGACATAGTGAAAACCACTTACGAAGAGGAAGAATCCTCGAGTCTTTTCCGTATCAACGGACTCAATTCAATATATCTTTCGCTGACGGCAAAAGACAACGCCAATCAACTTACGCTTAGCAAACTGACAAAAGAAGCGCTGGAAAGCTATAAGGAAACTTTTCCCGACGGATATGAACTCCATTTGTCGTACGATGCAGGAGAATATCTTCAGGACGAGATGAATAAAATCTATTTCCGTTCGGGATTGACTGTTGCGATTCTTTTGTGTTTCGTATTCATCGTATATCGCAACTTCAAATATTCTTTGCTTGTAATATCTTCGTTAGCAGCCAATATCGCAATCGCTGCAATCTTTTATTATCTGTTTGAACTCGAGATGCAACTCTATTCTCTGGCAGGATTGACAATCTCGCTGAACCTGATTATCGACAACACAATCATCATGTCCGACCAGATTATCCGGCGAGGCAACAAAAAAGCGTTCATGGCGATACTTTCGGCAACTCTCACGTCTATAGGCGCATTGTCGGCGATATTGTTTATGGACGAAAAAATTCGCGCCAACATGCAGGATTTCGCATGGGTTGTAATAATAAATCTAACTATATCGCTGTTTATTGCGTTGTTCCTTGTGCCTGCGCTGGTCGATAAACTCCAGCTTGTGAAAGCAGGACAGAAACCCAAAAAACAATCCCTTTTCGAACGGCTTCGCAACAAACAGGCTTTTCTGAAACGTATCACACAGAAAATACGTGGAAAAAGGATTTATGTTTATCTCAATCGTATTTACGCAAAGATAATTGTCGTCACACAGAAGCGAAGACCCTGGATTGTAGCGGTTCTGATTCTTTCGTTCGGGTTACCAGTATTCATGTTGCCCGATAAAGTAGGCGAAAAACGATACTATTACATCTCCGACGAAAACTCGGGATTCTTAGCTAAACTGTACAACAAAACCATAGGAGCGGCTTTTTACAAAGAAAAAATAAAACCCATTTCAGATGTGGCTTTAGGCGGAACTTTACGACTGTTTGTGCAGAAAGTCCGTAGCGGGTCGTATGCTTCATCGGATGTAAGGAGCGAAACAGCATTACACGCAGCAGCGTCGTTACCCAACGGCGCTACCAAAGAACAGATGGATGTGCTGGTAAAAAAAATGGAAAACTATATCAGGCAGTATCCCGAAGTCAAACAGTTTGAAACACATATTGCAAGCGGACAGAGAGCAAATATCAGAATCCTGTTTGTTAAAGAACATCAACGTAGCGGATTTCCTCACAGACTAAGAAACCTGTTGATACGCAAAGCTATCGAATGGGGCGGCGGAAGCTGGCAGGTATATGGCGTCGGCGATGGATTCAACAACGATATAAGAGAAGAAGCAGGCCATAGTCAGATAAAACTTTTGGGATATAACTACGACGAACTTCAATCGTTGTCCGAAATAATGAGAGATTCGCTGTTGCGCCATCGCAGAATCAAAAATGTCACCATCGATTCGAAATTCAACTGGTACAAAAACGATTATACGGAATTTGTGTTCGACCTGAATCGTGAAAAACTGTCGCAGATAAAAATATTGCCGGTTCAATTATACAGTTCGTTCGCTCCGCTGTTCGGGAAAAACATCGGCGCCGGAGAATGGATATACAACGACAGGGCTGAATATATCCGTATGTATTCCAACCAGGCAAAAGATTTTGATATCTGGAACATGAAAAATTATCAAAACCAAATCGGCGAACAGGAATACAAACTTATCAATATCGCAAACATCGAACAATGGCAGGCGCCACAGGACATTGCGAAAGAAAATCAACAGTATCTTCTGTGCGTACAGTATGAATATATCGGAGCGTATCAGCAGACAGACAAGGTGATGCAACAACATATCAATTTGTTCAACGAAGAAGCTCCGCTGGGATATAAAGCCGCCAGAGAATCGTATAAATACTGGTGGGGCGATTCTGCTGTAACACAGTACCGTTTGCTGTTTCTGATTATCCTGATCATCTTTTTCATGTCGAGCATACTGTTCAACTCGCTCACTCAACCGCTGATAATTCTGTTTATCGTCCCTGTTGCCTACATCGGTCTGTTTCTAACATTCTATCTGTTCAAACTCAGTTTCGATCAGGGAGGGTTTGCCGCATTTATACTCCTGACCGGTATTTCGGTCAATGCCAACATCTACGTGCTTAACGAATACAATAATATCAGAAAAAAGCGTCCGCTTATAAAGCCGCTACGAGCATATATCAAAGCATGGAACGCCAAAGTGTTGCCTATCTTTCTGACGATTTTTTCGAGTGTGCTGGGTTTCATTCCGTTCATGATAGGTCAATATAGGGAAGCGTTTTGGTTTCCGCTGGCAGCAGGAACAGTCGGCGGTTTGATAATGTCGTTTATAACGCTGTTTCTGTTTTTGCCGCTGTTTATGGGAGCAGGAAAAAAACGGAAATAAACAATTTCAATTATCTTTGCGGCGTTTATGAGACAGAAAACAGTTGCGCCATCGATAGGCATATTGCTTAGTTTAAGTATATTACACGGATTAAACGATGCGTTACAGTCAGTAGTGACAGCGTCGTATCCTTTGTTAAAAGACGATTTGATGCTCAGTTTCAGTCAAATCGGATTGGTTACATTAACATACCAAATTGCGGCTTCCGTATTTCAGCCGGTAATCGGGCTTTTCTACGATAAACATCCTTATATCTGGTCGTTACCCGTAGGAACATGTTTTACTTTAATCGGAATCGTCTTGCTGGCTTTTGCTACGACAATGTTTTGGACAATGTGTTCGGTGTTTATGGTTGGAATAGGTTCATCTACACTGCATCCCGAAGCTTCACGCCTGACATCAATCGCTTCGGGCGGAAAACGCGGATTTGCACAATCTCTTTTTCAGGTCGGCGGAAACCTTGGAGGGGCTATTGGACCTCTGTTAGTTGCCTTTTTAGCAGCGCCCTACGGTCGTCAATACATTTCGTTCTTTGCGATTCTGTCGGTTATCGCCATCGTCGTCGCCATACCTGTATGTCGCTGGTATAAAAACAGATTACAGATATTCCGAGAAGAAAAAACCAGTATGAAGGTCAGGACGGAATCGCCTTTGCCTGCGAAAACAGTAGTTTTTTCGATTGCTGTCCTTTTGATGCTGATTTTTTCGAAATATGTTTATATGGCAAGTTTGTCAAGCTTTTATACATTCTATTTGATAGAAAAATTCAATGTCGAAATACAGGATTCGCAAATTTATCTGTTTGTTTTTTTGGGTGCAACAGCAATAGGTACTTTGCTTGGAGGTCCTGTCGGTGACAAAATCGGACGTAAGTATGTGATTTGGGCATCGATACTCGGAGTGGCGCCGTTCACTTTACTGATGCCTCATGTAAATCTGTTATGGACTGTGGTTTTGAGTTTTTTTATCGGGCTGATTATTGCGTCCGCTTTTCCGGCTATCCTGCTCTACGCCCAAGAGTTGTTACCCTATAAACTCGGTCTGGTGTCGGGATTATTTTTCGGATTTGCATTCGGAATCGCCGGAATTGCATCCGCAATACTCGGCAAAATGGCAGACATGCACGGTATCGAAACTGTCTATAATATATGTGCATACATGCCCCTGCTCGGAATAATTACATGCCTCCTTCCTAATCTGAAAAAAAAAGTGGTTAGTGGTTAGTGACGACAAAATTCCTTTTTTCCCAAATTTGTGTAAATCTGTCCTCTTTTTATCCACAGATATTCACAGATTTCGGACTTCTGTGTGTAATCTATCTATGTATAAAAAAGGGAATTTTGTTGTATACCCCCTTCGGGTCTAAGACCCGAAAGAATATTCTTCGGGTCGAATTTATATGGTGTAGGGGGAACCCTTGCGGTTGCCTAATCACGGCATTGACCTCGCAGTTCTGGATTCTGATCCAATTCTGTTAATTCTGCCCATTTTTTTTCCTGCAAATCCCGTTTTTCCTTTAACGTAATTTAACACATTCGCATCTATAATATGTTAAATCATGTTAAATAAAATAAAATTTTTAACCGGTTAATTTGGTGAATTAAAAATTAGTTGTACCTTTGCCGCATTATTTATTTGATTAATGGCATAACGATTGTAGCAAAAAGCAGTAAGTATTATGGTTAGATTTTGGGACATAGCGGAAAATAGATGCAGCGGAAAAGGCGATTTAAGAGAGGAAAAAGGAAAAGGGGTTTCTGTATTAACCTCTATTAGTGAACGCTTTGACATGTTTGCTACAACACAAGCAGAGAGAGAGAGAGAGAGAGAGAGAGAGAGAGAGAGATAAGAAATCAAACAGATAATAAAAAATGTCTGATATTTAAGATAATTTTTATATA
>JAITKY010000293.1 GCA_031278135.1 Prevotellaceae bacterium
AACCAATCTTATTCTATCCATTTCCAATCTGAAATTAACTTCTAAAAATGATACAAATGTAATAAAATTTAACAAATGAACAAAATTTTGCAAAGTTTCATGATTGCTGTCCAGAATTAACATTTGCAAAGTTTACACATCGGCGATTCGCAGAGACGACGAAGCAACCAAGGTATACCAATGTTGCCGGCGTCAAAAAAAAATTACTTTCATTGTGTTTATATCTTTTTTCAAAAATATTAAAAATGATTTACATCAAAAAGCAAGTCGTTCACTGTTCATTTCTTCGTCCACTTTTTGTATTAAATTAATACTAAATTTTTAATACAACAAGCGACTCCTGCTCTTTTGTTTCCCGCAATTTGTCCGAAAAAAAAACATTTTACTAACTTAAAAACCCATTTCATACTTTTTTTTCAGTTCTTAACTAATTGAACAATAATTAATCTACCGCCTTCGGTTTTTGAGAGCAGGATTTGTTTACCGTCGGAGAGTTCGACTGACTGACCAATCGGAACTGATTTTCCTGCTGTTTTATCTTCCAAATCGTTGAGTCGTTGATTTATCAGCAACCATTTATTATTATGAAAAACAAAATATCCGACCGGTTTTTTTTGTTCGTCTGTCAATCGTTCGTTTGGCGAGATATTTCTGTTCACATGCCATTGATACAGATATTGATTGTGATAGATCATCAGTCGATAATCGTCGGGAGTAAATGTACCTGCCCGTCGCGAAGAATACAGATTCAAAACCGGCAAAACGCCCTTATATTCAGTCCCGCAGAACGGACATTTCGGTTTTGTAGAATTATCGAAAACAAACCATTTATGGCTACATTTCGGATTTTGACAAGGCTGTATTAAATCGACCGTTTTCAACAACGCATCTTCCCACTCGTTGGCGGTTGGACGCAATGACGGATTATGTAAACCGTCGATAAAAGTTCTGTCGAACAGTTTTTTGAGATAAGGTCCGCATACGGTGTAAGGAATTTTATCGGGGTCGCCCTGTGGCAATTGACTTGGATGCAAATCACGCACTTTCACCCGGTTATCTTTATTTTGAGGATGTTCGACAAACAAGGCTTTTAAGCCCATCGACAATTCTTCGTCCTTTGCCGAATCCAAATCCCACACTTTCCCGCCGCGCAGAGGATGCCTGTATAACAGATACATATATACCATAACTGCTAAAGCATGTTTGTCGGTGGCGATGCTTGGCAATTTTCGGGCGGGGTCTTTGATGTTCAGATGTTTCGTTGCAATCACTTCCGGAGCGATAAAGTCGGGCGTTCCAAGCACATCGGGCGGATATTTTCCCGGAACGACCAGACCGTCAATATCGATGATAGAAGCCTTTCCCGAAGTCGGGTCTATCAAAACATTTTTATACGATAAATCCGAATGAGCAAGTCCGGCGGCGTGTAATCGCCTTACAGCACGACTGATACGGATACATATCTGAAAATATTTAAACCAGTCGCCTTTTTCTTCCGGCGCAAGGAATTTGTTTTGGTTTTTAGCCGAAGCGTACCATTTTCCTTCCTTTTCTTTTCCCTTAATACCAAGAAAATCATTGTTTATGGAACCTTTTGCGAAAAAAAACTGTTTTTGATAAGTCGGACAGACCAAACCAAGTTTTCCGTTGTATTCCACGATTTTAGTTGGCCAACAATATAAATCTTGCCAATAGTTTCCACCTTCGGACTTGAATATTTTGTCGCGATAGACGCCGGTGATATTTTGCAGTCGGTCTTTAGCGTTAAAGTCCTGTTTATCTCTGAAAAACGCAACGACATACGATCTGTCGGGACTGAAATAAACATCTTTCATTCCTCCTGCCCCGATGATTTCATCGACAAATTCTACGGGAGAACCATCGCTTGCTTTTATTTTTATTATCTGTGTCATAACTTGTTATATCTTAAAATAAAATTGCAATTGTTCTGTCGTCATGATTGCCTCGCGACCAAAAATCGAGCCATTTAAGCAATTGGTCGGCAGCCTGTTCATTGTCGTCAGTAAAATCTACTTTCGCGTTTTCTTCGTTTTTTCCCTGCAAATCGTCCCACAACTCGTGCCATTTTTCGATACGGTTCAGATTGGCATCGGTTTCGAATTTCGGGTCAGTGATACCGTCTGTCATGAGAATCAGCGCAGTAAAATCCGGAACGATATCGAAACGCAAGCGTTTTGCCATACTTTCCCACAAAAATATTTCGCTCATCGTCAAAAATCTTGTTTGTCCGGCAAATTCGCCTCCATCAGGTTCGCCCAAGACTTCCAGATATTCCGGTTCTTTTCTGTAAATGCCTATACCACCGTCGCCTACCCAGAATGCTGCTATAAACCAACCGAAATCAAATTTTTTACTAATCGAAAGCAACAATGTCGTTGAGTAATCTTTTAACGGATATTGATATTTTTCTGCTTCGTCCTTAATGTTTTTATATGCGCAGAAGGCTGCTTTGCCGATAATGTCATACAATATTCGCACCATTTTATTGTGATTTTCCTGCGATTTATCATTTGCAAACAGCCGTATATTCGTCTCAAAATCTTTATTTTGCGAGGATAACTGTTCTTTACAGACATTAATCACCGTTTCGCAGGCGATTTGCGAACCTTTACGCGAATATTTTGCCGAGCCGGCGCCATCGGCGACAACCATTGTGTACCATTCTATTTCTTTGTCGAAATTCAGCGCAAAATCATCGTCGCGCGCTTTCCCTTCATGAGCATGCGAACGTCCCCGCTGACTTGCCGCAACCATATCTTTCCTCAGATATTCTTTTTTGCCAAACCCCAAAAATCCTTTCGATATTTCGGATTCGACTTTTATAAATGCCTTATCTTCGTCGGGTTTGTAATATTCGATATTCGCAGGCGTTGGGATATTGTTCCACAACAAACGCGGGTCGGGATTGATAACCAGATTAACGTCTCGTTCAAATAACGGTCTGTTTTCCGTTAGATCTTTGCGTGTACAGCGCATTATGATCTTGTGGTCGCCTGCAACTGTCGGAATGCCTCTTATCTGTTTTTCGTCGGGATAATACTGTAACCCGATAGATTCCAATCCTATAAACGTCACTTTTGCAAGTGCAGGTATTCCAAGACTTTCAATGTCAAAATTAATTGAATACTCCTGATTCACTTTGCCGAAAGGAAATTTTATTTCCTTATTTTTTGTTTGAATGTCAAAAGCCTTGTTCTTTGCTTCCTCTTTGTGTTCGGGGGTATTGTTTTCTTCTCCAAATTTCATATCTGTTTGCGAATTTTCATTATTTGTCAATAAATTGGATGAATATTGAGATTCAAATGTGTTTGTTTCCGGCAATTTTGTGTCGAATTTTTCATCAATTTCCGTCGTGAATGTATTTATTTTCGATAAAAATGTATTTACTTTCGACGAGAATGCGTTTATTTCCGACAAAAATGCGTTCATTTCCGGCGAGAATGCATCCATTTCCGACGAGAATGTGTTCATTTCCGACGAGATTGTGTTCATTTCCGACGAGATTGCGTTCATTTCCGACGAGATTGCGTTTGGATCTGACAAGATTGCGTTTGGATTTTGCGAGATTGCGTTATCCGAATATTCGTTCCATAATTTTTTTACGGCGTTTTCTATTTCTTTTCTTTTCAGAGAAATGAAATTGTTCAACTGCTTTTCGTCAGTTGCGGGGACGTCGATTATTTGTAAAAATTTATTGATTTCCATAAACATATTTAACCTCTTGTTCTTGTTATATCTGTATTTCCTTCGCCAAAACCAAAATGCGCTTCTACTCCGCACCATGGACATTTAGTGATTTCCTCATCACCTGTGCATAAGACATTTCCACACGAACAATAACTGAATCCATATTGATTTCCACAGCATGGACATGTCGGAAATCCGGACAGTGAACTGGTGTTTATCTTGCTGTTACTCACGGTGTCGTCCGATAGTTCGAAGTATGAGTTATCGACGGGATAAGCGCCGGTAAGTTTATAATCAAGCACATCCATAGCAAAATCGTTATACAGCCCGGCCGAAAGTCTTTTGCGGTATTTAATAAGGTATGGCTGTTTTGTCGTCTGACATTTGGCTAATATTACTGCATAATTTTCATCAATTTTAACAGGTGGACGATGTTTTTCCAAATCGATTTTCGACAAATATCCATCATTGCCGATAGATGCCAGATGCAGTTCGTCGTCGTTTACTTCGCTGACACTCATACTGCTCGTTTTGATGGAAGCCGTCACCCATTTGAAGAACTTTCTGAACGATTCGCTGTCCGGATTATTCAGCATCAGTACGTTATCGGTTATTTTGCCGAAAATATCCGTGTCGATATCCGGTCCTATCGAAACGATAATCAGATTCGAGCCTCGACGGTATTTTTGATTCCAGCGTGCAAAACTGCTGTCGAAATTATCGGTCGGATTACCGTCGGTGAACAGGAAAATAATTGGTTTCCAGTCGCCTTTTTCCTCCAGAGTAGTTTTTTTTACGGAGGTCGAGATGTCATTCATCAAAAAATCAAGTGCTTTACCCAACGAAGTACCTCCTCCGACAGGAAGTTTGGGCGGGTAAAAGTTGTATAATTCTGTCAACGGCGTGATTTTATGTGTTTTTCCGGCAAAAACGATAATGGAAATATAGACTGTTTCCAAAGCATAAGGGTCTGTGCGTAATTCCTTTATGATTGCCGCCATTCCATCCTGCACTAAACTTACAGGTTCTCCAACCATCGATTCGGAAACATCAATTAAAAAATATACAGGTAGTCGTCTCATAAAAATGATTTTTATCTTGTTTGCTGTGTGGAAACATATACTGTTGCAGGTCCCGTAATGTGATACATCGACAGACCTTCGCCACCGAAAAATCCTTTAGCGGAAAATGTGGACTGAAGATTGTTTATCGAACTCCCATTGATGCAAATAAAGTGTTTTTCATCGACATAGACGGACGAACCTGCTTTCACGTCCAGCCGTACCGCCGAACCAATGGAGTCAAGAAACACAGTGGCGTCGCCGGAAATTTTCTGTAAAGCTAACTGCAAATTGCTTATCAATGATGACAAATTGAGCGAAAAACTGACATCCACATTTCTGTTCGATGCAACGTAACAACCTGCCCGGCAAATGACCTCGCCACCAAACGTTTTTAAATCAACAGGGGTCAATCCCATTTTTCCGGCAATAAGCAGTTTTTTCGCTGTATTTGATCGGTTATCAAGTTCTACAAGAAAAATACTTTCGCCCGAAATCGTACGTTTCAACATGCCGCCGATTCCCTTATCTATCACTCTGACATCTTTTTCGATACTGTCTTCATGATATACTAGAGCGCCTCGCTCGCAGAAAAATTTCTCGGAAGGATTTAACTCCACTTCCAAACTTTTATAATCGTATCCTACTATTTTACAATTCATTTTATTTACAATATTACAAATTAACGGCACAAATGTACGACATTTATTTTATTTAACATAATTGTACTCTTTTTCATGGATTTATTTTAATTAACCACAAAGTCGCATAAGTCGCACGAAGTTCTTTTTTATGTATGTATTTTAACTGCAAAGTTGCTTGGATTTATTTTAACCACAAAGTCGCATAAGTCGCACAAAGTTCTTTGTGTTACTTATGCGACTTTGTGGTTAAAATCTTCAGAGCTTTTTAATCTTTTTACTTTTTCATTTCAAAGACATACTGTCCGGATACTAAACGATAAACGCCTTGTTCCGTTGCCTGTAGCGAAATTGAAATTGTTTTTCCGTCCGACAGTTTTGCTTTGTTAATACGGTAGCCGACAGGCGGATAAAAGTCGGCGGTGGCGTTTGCCGGAACGGTCACGCGATAAATGATGTCTTTCTTTTTTCGTTCCCATGTCGATTCTATTTTCCCGCGAGGCGAACAAAAAACGACAGACGCATTTTCCAGTCCGGCGACAAAGTGCGGTTTCAACAGGATATTCTTGAATCCTGGCTGTTTGGGGTCGGGATGGATTCCGCCTAATGCTTTATA
>JAITKY010000300.1 GCA_031278135.1 Prevotellaceae bacterium
TGCTTGATCAGGTTGTTGTTCCCACAGTGAGGACAATTAATATCAGTCGTATGTATCATTTATTACTGTTTTTTGAGTGCAAAGGTAATTATTTATCCTGATTATTTATGACATTACCATTATTTTTTATAACTTTGCAAATTAATAAATCACAATGGTATCGAATATAAAATCCACGAAACAGGCGTTAAATCCGGCTTTCCTGAAACAAAAACCGGAACGGAAAAAAATTGAGCTTTTCAAAAAAGAATTTATTGCCCTGCTCGACCGTATCAACCTGAAAGAAAGCGAAGAATTTCACAAAAACCTGGTGACTGATTTTCTTAATTCTGTCTATTATAAGAATAACCACTATATTAACACCAAAGGACACACCGATTTGGTTATTCATAACGACAAAACACCCGATTCGCCTGTTGCTGTGTTGATTGAAGTAAAAAGTCCGGTCAATAAAACAGAAATGATAAACCGTGAAAACTGGAATGTCAAGTCATTCCAGGAACTGGTGCTGTATTATTTGCGGGAACGGAAAACAGGAAAGAATTTTGAACTGCGTTACCTGATTATTACCAACATATATGAGTGGTTCGTATTTGATGCCCAGTATTTTGAAAAATTGTTTTATCAAAACAAAAACCTGCTCAATCATTTCGAGCAGTTTCAGGAGGGGAAATTATCAGGAAAGGGTACCGATTTTTTCTATAAGGAAATAGCCTCGCCCGAAATACAAAAACTTCAACCGGAAATTTCCTGCACGCATTTTGATATTCGTGATTATGACAAAATCCTCCGCAATACCGACAAAGACGATGACAAAAAGTTAATTGCATTATATAAGTTTCTTTCACCCGTCCATTTACTCAAATTGCCTTTTGCCTGTGACAATAATCAATTGAACAGGGAATTTTACACGGAACTCCTGCACATCATCGGTTTGGAGGAAATAAAGCAGGATAACAGGAAAATGATTGTCCGCAAAAGAGAAAAAGAGCGTGACAGCGGCTCCATCATTGAAAACGCAATTGAACAAATAGATGTTAAAAGTAAATTGGACAACCTGAATGTCGAATCATTCGGTAAAACCAAAGAAGAACAGTTGTTCGGCGTTGCACTGGATTTGGCCATTACGTGGATTAACCGGATTTTATTTTTGAAACTGCTTGAATCTCAAATTGTAAAATATCATGACGGGAAGCGTGCTTATGCCTTTCTGTCAAGCGATAAATTGATTGACTACAATGATTTGGATACGCTTTTTTTCTCTGTTTTAGCCCGCAGGGAAGAAGAACGCAACGGGAGCATAAACGCCAAGTTTTTACATGTCCCTTATCTTAACAGTTCGCTGTTTGAAATAACCGAAGTGGAAGGTAAGACAATTTGTATGGACAGTTTACAAAATAATATCCGGATTGCGCTGTATCCGAAATCGGTATTACAGGGGAAGGGCAATTCTTATGAATGTCGGGAAATGAAGCCGCTGGAATATTTACTGCGTTTTTTGGATGCCTACGATTTCAGCAGCGAAGGTTCGGAAGAGATTCAGGAAGAAAACAAGCCCTTAATTTCGGCTTCGGTACTGGGTCTGATTTTTGAAAAAATCAACGGTTATAGAGACGGTTCCTTTTTCACACCCTCGTTTATTACCATGTATATGTGCCGTGAAACCATTCGGCAGGCGGTTATTCAAAAATTCAACGAAGTCAAGGAATGGAGTTGCCAGACCGTAAACGAACTTTACAACAAAATAGAAGACATTCCCGAAGCGAATGCCATTTTTAATTCGATCCGGATTTGCGATCCGGCGGTCGGTTCCGGTCATTTTCTCGTTTCGTCATTAAATGAAATGATTTACTTGAAATCGGAGTTGGGAATTTTGATTGATAAAAATGGGAAAAGGCTGAAAGATTATCGCGTTACGGTCGAAAATGATGAATTGATTATTAGCGATAACGAAGGTAATTATTTCATTTACAATCCTAAAAATGCAGAGAGCCAACGGGTACAGGAAGCCCTTTTTAATGAAAAGCAAACCATTATTGAAAACTGCCTGTTTGGTGTGGATATAAATCCCAATTCGGTTAAAATCTGCCAGTTACGTTTATGGATTGAATTGTTGAAACACACTTATTACCGTATCGGCACAAACGAACTGGAAACTTTACCGAATATTGACATCAATATCAAATGCGGCAACTCGCTGATTAGCCGTTTTGACTTGCGGGGAAATTACTCTCTCCAGCCGCCTGCAACACAGCAAAAACTGCAATATGCTACAAGAGAATATAAAGCTCAGGTTGTTCTTTACAAATGTATGAACGATAAGGAAACCAAAAAATTGACTCGCGAAAATATCTCCCGAATAAAAAAGACTTTCAGTCAAATTAATAATCCGAACGATACCGATTATCGGAAATGGAAAGAAGCGGAAGTCAAGGCTACTGATTATTTTACCTCTTTGCGTTTCGATGAAGACAAAGAAACGTGGAACGAACGGCTTAAACAGTTACAGGCGGATGCAAATACGCTGCGTGAAAAATACGAACAGAAAATCAGAATATTCTATTCCAATGCCTTTGAATGGAGTTTTGAGTTTCCGGAAGTACTGGATGATAGCGGCAATTTTATCGGATTCGATGTAGTGATTGGAAATCCGCCATATATCCAACTGCAATCAATGGGCCGTATCACAGATGCTTATAAAAACATGAATTATCAGGTATTTGAGCGAACAGGAGATATTTATTGCCTGTTCTACGAACGTGGCTATCAATTGCTGAAACCGCAAGGACAGCTTTGTTTTATAACGTCTAATAAATGGATGCGGGCAGGTTATGGCGAAAATACGAGAAAGTTTTTTACAGAAAAGACCAATCCGGTGCAGTTGGTTGATTTTGCCGGCGTGAAAGTATTTGAATCGGCAACGGTTGATGTGAATATTTTAATGTTCAGCAAGGATAAAAACCGACAGCAAACACAAGCTTGTATTGTGAAAAAAGAAGGTATAAAAGATTTGAGCGTTTACTTTCGACAACAGGCAACGAAATGTAATTTCGGCACTGACAGTTGGGTGGTCTTATCGCCTGTGGAACAACACATAAGGGCTAAGATTGAGGCAGTTGGGACACCATTGAA
>JAITKY010000302.1 GCA_031278135.1 Prevotellaceae bacterium
CCCAGAGAATAAACGACGAAATGTTGTCGGACTCTATCATGTTGCGTAGAATTGCGCCCTGACCGACAAGATGTTTTTGACCGATGTATTCATCTAATGTTTTTGGTCTTAACCGTTCCGCAAGAGGAGTATTTTCCATTCAGGTTTTCAATTCTGTAATATTTAAAAAGGCGACAGTTGCCCGCATGTCGATCTGTAAAAATTTAACATGTTGACGGTTGCTTGTATTGCCGAGACAGTCTGGTCGGAGTCGAGACCAATAGTTTTAAATTCCCTTCCGCCGTTTTTCCATGTAATGACCGTTTGTACCAAAGCGTCCGTTTTACCTCCCGGAGGTATAGTAACCACATAATCCGTCAATTCGGGCAGTTTTATCTCCAGTGACTTATAAATTTTCCGCACTGAATTCATAAAAGCGTCATACTGTCCGTCGCCGTCGGAAGTTTCTTCGTAACATTCTTTGTCGATTTCGATTTTAACCGTAGCAACAGATTTCAATCCTTTGGCGACATTCAGAGAAAAATTGACTATCTGTATTTTTTGTTCAAGTCTTTTGCTTTGCAGGACGTCGCAGATGATATACGGCAAATCTTCCGCAGTCACGTTTCCTTTACGGTCGCTCAATTCAATCACACGGTTTGTGACGAGTTGCATAACGTCGGAATCGAGAGGGATACCCATTTCTTCAAGATTTTTACGGATATTTGATTTTCCGGATGTTTTTCCGAGCGCATATTTGCGGACTCTGCCGAAACGTTCGGGAAGAAGGTCGTTGTAATACAAATTATCTTTGCTATCGCCATCGGCATGAACGCCGCAAGCCTGCGTAAAAATATCTTCACCGACGACAGGTTTGTTTGCGGGTATTTGTTTTCCCGAGAATGTCTCCACCGTTTTCGAGAGAAGAATCAGTTTCTTCTCGTTGACATTTAACAGTCTACTGGTATGGTCTTTAATTGCAGCCACTGCGCTTGCCAGGGGAGTGTTTCCCGCACGTTCGCCAAGTCCGTTGACCGTTACATGGATACCTTTCACTCCGGTCTGTACTGCTGCCAGGGTGTTGGCAACAGCAAGGTCATAGTCATTATGTGCATGAAAATCAAAATGAATATCCGGATATTCGTCGCACATTTCCTGACAGTAACAGCGTACCTCGTCGGGCGACAATATTCCCAGCGTATCGGGCAACATGATACGCTGTATCGGCATGGTTTTCAGGTGGTCGACCAGATAAAAGACATATCCTTTGGAGTGACGCATACCGTTACTCCAGTCTTCGAGATAGATATTGGCTTTCATACCCAAACTCGTAAGTATATCAACGATTTTGCCAATATCGGAAATATGATCTTCGGGCGTTTTGCGCAATTGTCCGATAAGATGTTTGAGCGAACCTTTGCTCAACAGGTTTACTACTTTTGCTCCTGCGCTGTATATCCAGTCGACGGATTTTGCTCCGTCAATAAATGCGAGAACTTCGATTTGATTGATGCGGCCGGTTTCGTTTGCCCATTCGGTTATCTTTTTCACGGCTTCCATTTCGCCATCTGAAACACGTGCTGAAGCGACTTCAATACGGTCGACTTTAACTTCCTCAAGCAGGAGGCGCGATATATGTAATTTTTCGTCAGGTGTATAAGCCACTTTTGAAGTTTGTTCCCCATCGCGAAGGGTTGTGTCCATTATTTCGAGTTGCATAAAACGATATGTTTCGGAATATCAGTCTTTCAATTTGCTTATCCGTTCAAAAAGACTGTGGGTTTGACTTGTTAAATCAGCGCGCAAAACGCTGTAATGTTGTCTGACAAGTTTCGGACTGTCTTTCCCGTCGGGATGATTTGCTCTCTGATACATCAGGTTATGCAACTCTACCGCATCTTCGATGATGGAATATACTGTTCCGGTATTTTGTTCGGGATTAAGCAACATATACAATTTAATGTCGTAAATAATTTCGCTAATCAAGTAAGAAATATCTTTCTTTAAATTTTTAATGCTTGCCATTTTTTATTTCTATTAATATGTTAATTTTTAATTATTTTTTTCGATAAGATGAATAAATTCTTCACGCGTACGGTTATCTCTGAGAAACACTCCTGTGAATGCGGATGTAACCGTTATTGAATTTTGTTTTTGGACTCCTCTGATTTGCATACACATGTGAGCGGCTTCAATAACTACCGCTACGCCTAATGGATTCAATGCGTTGTGGATACAATCGCGTATTTCGAGCGTCAGCCGTTCCTGTACCTGCAATCTGCGCGCAAATGCGTCGACAACTCTGGCTATCTTGCTCAATCCGGTGATATATCCGTTTGGAATGTAGGCTACGTGGGCTTTGCCGTAGAATGGAAGTATGTGGTGTTCGCACAATGAATACATTTCAATATTTTTGACCAGAACCATTTGTTTGTAATCTTCTTTAAACTTTGCCGAGTTTAACACCGCAGCAGGATCGACATTATAGCCTTGTGTGAGAAACTGCATTGTTCGCGCTACACGTTTTGGGGTCTTTTGCAAACCTTCGCGTTCGACATTTTCGCCCAGCAGCTCTATGATTTGCTTGTATAAACCGCCTAATTGCATTGTTTTTTCAACAT
>JAITKY010000115.1 GCA_031278135.1 Prevotellaceae bacterium
AAGTTGAAACATGCGCCTTTCATTCGTAAAAAATATGTAGTCCCCAAATTGCAAAATTTAAAAAATCGAAATATTGAGATTCTGGATAATACCAGCTGATTGTTCGCAATGTGGGGTAAAGTCGTGCAGCGACAACACTTTAAAGTGGAAACCTCATATCTTATTTATTTCCCGTTTCTTAAAGATTAATTACAAAAAGATAAAATATTAACATTATATTTGCGCAATTAAAATAATGTATAATTAATAAAAGGTATTTAATATAATGAAACATTTTATGATTTTTATGTTGTTTTTTGTAACATTTCCGCTTTTCGCGCAGATCGAAATAGTGCGGGACGAAACAACAAAACAGGCTTATGTTAAGGTTGAGCCGTTGAAGCCTGATGTAAAAGAGTATGAGCCTTTTATCTGGAAGTCGGAAACGTCCGGCGACTGTCCGTTTACGCAGTCGAATGCGTACAGTCAGATAAAATTTTTGGGTGTCAAAAGCGGATTTCATTTTGCCGACACATGGTATCCGACCTGGGGAGACGACGATCTATCGTATTCGCCATATACCGATGGCGTATGCTGGCGGTTGGATGGCAGTACGGAGAGAAGCTGGAGTATGGGCGAAACGGCTACCACCGGTCATGCGGTGATTGAAGGCGACGATCCCTTAAATTTAGTTATTTACAGTCTGGGGACACAGGTAGCTTCGTCGAAACCTTACGAAGGAAGATATCCCTGCGGCAGTCTGATGCACAACGGCGTCTGGTATTACGGGACATACTGTCTCGGACCTTCGGGAAGTGCAAAGTACGGCGATATGGTATATAACTGGCCCTGACTGGGACCTTTTGTCGGATTCAGAATATCCACCGACAAAGGACGCACGTGGCAAAACTGCCCACATACGCCCGGAAAGGCTTTGTTCGGTGAAAGCGGCTGGAACGGATATCCCGTGAAAATCGGCTCTCCGCATTTTGTCGATTTCGGCAAAAACATGGAACATTCTCCCGACGGCAAAGCGTATATGGTTGCCCATGGAGCCGACATCAACGACCCCAAATCCCGTTTCTGGAATGCAAGTTGGATTACGGGCGATAACGTATATCTGCTCAGGGTTACGCCCTCGGTCGAAAACATCAACGATGCTTCGAAGTGGGAATTTTACGCCGGAAAGGATGCTGCCGGCAATGTCTTGTGGACAAACGATTTTTCGCGCATCAAGCCTCTGCTTGAATGGAACAACAATATGGGTTGTGTGACCGTCACCTACAATGCTGCGCTCAAGAAATATCTGATGTGCGTTACCGACGGCGGAATAACCTGTGCCAAAATGAATACCTACATTCTGGAATCCGATTCACTGACCGGCGAATGGAAACTTGTCAGTTATATGAAAGATTTTGGAAAACAGGCTTATTTTGTCAATATTCCTTCGAAATATATCAGTCACGACGGGAAAACAATGTGGTTATGGTATTCGGGCAATTTCGCTACAGGCTGGAACGGTGCGGAGATAAAAGTCAATCCTCCGGACAGTCATTACGGATTAGTGATGCAGAAAATTCAGATCTTAAAATAAGATATACAGTCAGTTATCATTCTTGGAAAAAAAGTTATCGTCAATTAAAATAATAATATTTACCTTTGCGAGAATTTTTGCTTTTAAGAATTTGAAATAATAAGAATGTATATATTTAAAAATTAGGATTAAAAATGGCTAAAGTAGATTTGACAAAGTATGGGATTGACGGCACAATCGAAATCGTGCACAATCCGACTTACGAACAATTTTTCAAAGCAGAGACTGACCCTGCTAATGAAGGATTTGAGAAAGGAGAATTAACCACCACCGGCGCTATCTCGGTGAAAACCGGAGTGTTCACCGGACGTTCTCCAAAAGACCGCTACATCGTAAAAGATTCTGTAACGGGAAATACAATCTGGTGGGATGGAAATATCAACAAACCCGTCGGAGTAGATGTGTGGAACGACCTGAAAACTCTATCGTTAAAACAATTAAATACAGCGAAAAAACTGTATGTAGTCGATACTTTCTGCGGTACAAACGTTGATACCCGCATGAAAGTCCGTTTTATTATGGAAGTTGCATGGCAAGCGCATTTTGTTACCAACATGTTTATCCGCCCGTCGCTGTACGAGCTGGAGCATTACGGTGAACCCGATTTCGTTGTGTTTAACTCGTCGAAAATAACAAATCCGAACTGGAAGGAACACAAACTTAATTCCGAAGTGTTTGTACTTTTCAATCTGACAGAAAAAGAACAGATTATCGGCGGTACATGGTATGGCGGCGAAATGAAAAAAGGTATGTTCTCGATGATGAACTATTATCTTCCGTTGAAAGGAATGGCTTCGATGCACTGCTCGGCAAATGTCGGTGACAAAGGCGATGTCGCCATATTCTTCGGACTTTCGGGAACAGGAAAAACAACACTTTCCGCCGACCCGAAACGTTACTTAATCGGCGACGACGAACACGGATGGGACGATAACGGAGTGTTCAACTATGAAGGCGGTTGCTATGCTAAAGTCATAAACCTCAGTGAAGAAAACGAACCCGACATTTGGAGAGCAATCAAACGCGACGCTTTATTGGAAAACGTTGTTGTCAAAGAAGACGGAACTCCCGACTATGCCGACGGTTCGATTACCGAAAATACTCGCGTTTCGTATCCTATCTATCACATCAACAAGATTGTACTTCCTTCGAAAGCAGGACATGCGAGCAAAATTGTGTATCTCTCCGCCGACGCGTTCGGAGTGTTGCCTCCCGTTTCGATACTCGACGAATCGCAGGCTCAGTATCATTTCCTTTGCGGTTACACATCGAAACTTGCAGGAACAGAACGCGGTATCGTTGAACCGCTACCTTCGTTTTCACCGGCATTCGGCGAAGCGTTCCTCACTTTGCACCCAACAAAATACGCTAACACTCTCGGCGGCAAAATGAAAAAACACGGAGCAAAAGCATATCTTGTCAATACGGGATGGAACGGTACAGGCAAACGTATTTCGTTGAAAGACACTCGCGCAATCATCGATGCAATCATCGACGGCTCTATCGAAAAAGCGGAAACAGCAAAGATACCCATTTTGAATCTTACCGTTCCCCAAAAATTGGACAACGTATCTGATATACTTGACCCAAGAAGCACATACGCCGATGTAGCCGAGTGGGAAAAGAAAGCAAGAAGCCTTGCCTCCAAATATATCAAAAACTTTGAACAATACACTGACACTCCTGAGGGTAAAGCGTTAATAAGCGCCGGACCTCAACTATAGATCATAATAAATTTATTTAACTTGTTATAAAGTCGCTTCAAATTTACCCCCGAAGCGGCTTTATCTTTTTTTGCACATTTATTTCGCTGCCATCACTCCAGCCAAATATCCTGTCGAAAAAGCGATTTGGAGGTTATATCCGCCGGTATTAGCATCGAGATCAATGACTTCGCCGGCGAAGAACAGGTTTTTAACCAGTGTGGAACACATTGTTTTTGAGTTTATTTCCTGCAAACTGATTCCGCCGGCTGTTACTATTGCTTCGTCGAAAGATCGAAATCCGGATATGGAATATTTGAAAGCAAATAAGCCGTTTACAATCTTTTCCATGTCGGAAGATTTGAAATCTGCGAGTTTCCTGTTTGCCGGTATTTGAATCTTTTTTGCAAAAGGAGCGACAAGCGAAGCAGGCAATAATTTCGTCAATAGATCAGTAACATATCTGTTCGGAAGAGAAGAGATCTCCCGTTCAATCCTGTTTATCAGTTGTTGCCGGTTAAGAGCCGGCTTGAAATTTATCTGCACAGCTGCTTTTTTGCCGTCCATGACAGCATCTACAGCGTTTCTGCTGATTTTCAAAACAATTGGACCATCAATCCCGTATACGGTAAATTCCATTTCTCCAAATTCCTTCTGCACAATGCCGCCATCGACAACAAGCATAATCTCCACATTTTTAAGAGAAGCATTAATCGCCTCATAATCCTTTAACTCCAAACCGGTTAGCGAAGGTCGCAGAGGAACGATATTGTGTCCTGTGCTGCGTGCAAATTCGTAACCGTCGCCTGTCGAACCTGTTAGAGGATACGACAATCCTCCGGTCGCGACGATAACCGCACGGGCGGATACATTTACCTGTGTTCCATGATGTTCGTAGCACAATCCTGTTATGGCGCTGTTCTCCGTAAACAACTGCAAAACCTTTGCCTTACATATTACAGTAGCCTTTTTTTCAGCCTCTTTCACTAACACGCCGGCAACATCCCACGATTTTTGAGATGCGGGAAAAACTCTGCCGCCACGCTCTTCGACAGTATCAAGACCTGCCGAATTTAAAAACTTCACTAAATCGATGTTCGAAAAATTCTTGAACGAAGGTTTGAAAAAGCGCGAATCGGGAAATATGTTTTTCAAAAACTCTTCTTCGGGTTTGATATTCGTGATGTTGCAACGTCCTTTACCTGTTATTCTTAATTTACGGGCGGGTTTTTCCATTTTCTCCAAAAGCAGGATTTTGGCGCCTTTTCCGGCAGCCGCAACAGTCGCTACAAGTCCGGCAGGTCCGGCTCCAACAATAACGATATCAAATGTTTCCTTTATCATTTTAACGCTAATAAACTCTTGTGCTGTAATTTTTCATTTCTTTTGCCAAAATCTTTGCTTTCCCCGACGTATATCGGTCGAGAAGTTGCCAAAACTCTTTTTGATGATTTTTTTGAATCGTGTGACACAGTTCATGAAGTATCACATAGTCAATCAAATGGTCGGGGAGATGCATCAGATGTAAACTGAGAATTATCGAATTGTCGCCGCCACATTTGCCCCAGAAAGAACGGGTGTTTTTGATGGTCAGACTTTTATATTTAAAATTGTAAACGTTTGTCCAGTACAGCAACCTGTTGGGCAAATATTCGTGCGCTTCCACTTTCCAGACATGCTCAATAAATTTACGGATAATTAATTGTATTTCTTCGTTTTCGATACAGATATCATGAGGATGGTATATATCAAAATGTTTTTCGGATATTTTCAGGTGCATATTTTTTCTGTTGTCGGGAATCAGGTTCATTGTCCTGAATTTAGTTGAAAATCCGTTTGTTCCGTTGTATATAGTATATTCGCGCTTTACGGAATGTAATTTTTGCAACGATTTTTCGATCCATTTAAAACGCGACTGTACAAGGATTTCGGCTTCCTTAAACGACAAGCGTTTAGGGACAGAAACAACGACGCTCTTATCATTGTGTACGGAAATTCGCAAACATTTCGCTTTCGTTGATTTTCGATATTTGATAGCGCCAATTCCTTCTACAACAACTATTCTACTGTCCATTTTAAGGTATATATACTTCCAGCAATTTTACGTTCTGTTTGGGAATTATGCTTACCGAGTTGAAAATCGCAGGAATCAAAACTGTTTCGCCCATCGAAATCGTTTCTTCGACTTCATCGTCGCAAACAAGTTTCGCTTTGCCTTCCAGACACATGTAAACCACGAACGAATCTAAACCGGCATAATCCCTGTCTGTCGTTTTCGAAAACGACAGCAGGCTGGTTGTGAAATATTTGCAGTTTGCCAGTCCGGTTGCCGAATTTTCTTCTGCAACATACTGCGTTTTATATGATTGGTGACATTTGTAATCAATTACATCTTCAGCAAGTTGTACGTGCATTTCGCGGGCTGTTTTGGGATTGTTTTCCCGTCCCCAGTCGTATATTCGATAAGTAATATCCGAAGTTTGCTGTATTTCGGCAATAAGCAAGCCTTTGCCAATTGCGTGGACTCTACCGGCAGGCAAAAAAAATACATCTCCCTTTTTTACATGTTCGACGTTCATAACATCCACAAGACTACCGCTTTGAATTCGTGCGTTAAATTCTTCCCTGCTCAAATCTTTGTTGAATCCCACATATATCTGCGAATCGTCGGAAGCGTCTATCACATACCACATTTCTGTTTTACCGTAAGCTTTGTGCCGTTTCAGTGCAACTTCGTCGTCGGGATGGACCTGAACCGACAACCGTTCCGCCGAATCTATCAGTTTGAAAAGCAGTGGCAACTCTATTCCGAATGTTTCATAAACCTTATCGCCAACAAGATCTCCCATATACGTCTCGATCAACTCCTGAATGCTGTTGTCTTTCAGAAATCCATTGCTCACAATCGACAAATCGTCTTCCACCGAAGACAATTCCCAACTTTCGCCGATAACTTTTTTAGTTTTTTTTCTGCGCTTGAGAACGGTCGAAAGTTTATT
>JAITKY010000215.1 GCA_031278135.1 Prevotellaceae bacterium
AATAGTATTCCTATTAATTACAAGACAGACGGCAAAATTATTATAACTATATTTAAAATAGTAGCCACGTTTCCAAACGTAACGTTGATGCTTAATTTTCCTTATAGTCTATTAAGCGGAAACTCTATGACTCTTACGGCAGGGTATGCACATGTAATGACAACAATATATTTCCCGTCTATATCATTCGTGAAAATTGAAAGGTATCCAATGTAAAAAATGTACATTTCGTTTTGGGGATTATACCTTTAAGGGAAGCGAAATAAAATAAGATACATTGTAATGTAATAAAAATGTTTTCTTTTCTTCACTGCTTTGTCATTTATAACCAGCACCTTTGCATTCGATTTTAAAATGTAAAAAGAATGAATAGAACTTATTATCCCACTGTTGTACTTTCGGATATCCATTTGGGGACTTCTTTTTCTAAAACGATGGAAGTCGCTGAATTTATGAAATCTATCGATTGTGACAGGCTGATTTTGAATGGCGATATTATAGATGGCTGGCATCTGTACAAAAAATCGCATAAAGTATGGAATAAAAAACATATCTTTTTCTTCCGTGTGATTCTGAAAATGATGGAAAATTTCGGAACAGAAATCATTTATGTACGAGGAAATCACGATGATTTTCTCGACAGTATTATGCCGATGAATTTTTATAACCTCAAGATTGTTAAAGATTTCATACACGAAAGCAATGGCAAAAAATATTATGTTACGCACGGTGACATTTTCGACAACATCACATCGAAAATGAAATGGCTGTCGAAACTTGGCGATGCTGGATACACTATATTATTGTATATCAACAAATACTACAATCATTACCGTACTTTCAGAGGCAAATCGTACTATTCGTTTGCTCAAACCATTAAGCAAAAGGTTAAATCTGCTGTATCATATATTTCGGATTTTGAAGAGTCGTTAGTGAGTTTGGCAAAAATTAAACACTGCAACGGAATTATTTGCGGACATATACATCATCCCGAAAACAAATATTATGGTGATATTCATTATCTTAATTCGGGCGACTGGATCGATTCACTCTCCGCACTGGTCGAAGACACACAAGGTCGCTGGAATATTGTTTATTACAGCAAAGCACTTGTAAATGAGGAGAAAGAAACGCAATTATGTGAGGAGGTTATATGAAATACATGTTTATTATTCAGGGTGAAGGTCGAGGACATTTGACTCAGGCAATTTCGATGTACGCAATGCTGACTCACAATGGCGACGAAGTGAAGGAAATATTGGTAGGAACCAATGGATTATCCTCGTTACCGTCATTTTTTCTCAAAAAAATAAAATGTCCCGTTTCTACCTTCCACAGTTCATATTTTCTGTTTTCGCCGAAAAACAAGAAATCGCTGTTTTTCAAAAGTATATTCTGTAATTTGGGGAAATTGCCCCATTATATCAAAAGTATCCGGTTTATCAAAGACCGGATTGACGGGAATGATATCGATCTGGTAATCAACTTTTACGAAGTACTGACCGGATTGACGTATGCTTTTATGCGTCCACAAACGCCATACATCTGTATCGCTCATCAATATCTGTTTTTTCATCCCGATTTTGTTCTTCCCGAAAAAAACAGATTACAATTGACAGGACTACTGTTTTTCACACGGTTAACCTGTTTAAGGGCCTCCCGACTTTTGGCTCTGTCGTTCCGTGAAATGCGTAATGTGAACAATATCAGTGTTGTTCCACCATTGATACGTACCGAAGTCATGCGCAAAACTCCGACACAGGGCGACTATATCCTTGGTTATATGCTTAATGCCGGTTTTGCAGAACAGATAATCGATTGGAGCGACAAGCACAAAGATGTGTGTTTACATGTTTTCTGGGACAGAAAAGATGTTCCTAAAGAAATGCAAATTGATGAAACACTGACATTTCACCAGTTAGATGATACTACATTCCTCAATTACATGGCAGCCTGTAAAGCATACGCAAGTACCGGCGGGTTCGAATCGATCTGCGAGGCTTTGTATCTGCAAAAACCTGTTATGATGATTCCTGCGCATATCGAACAGGAATGTAATGCTTTCGACGCCGTCAATTCGGGTGCAGGCATATCAGCCGGCAAATTTAATTTGTCGAATCTGCTGGAATTTTTGCCTTCCTATCAACCAAATACAACTTTCGCCGATTGGGTTAATCGAGGAAATTTCATGTTTATCAACAATTTGCATATCGAACAGGAAAAAAACATGATAGAAAGAGACGTTTTAACTAAAAAACATACTGTATTCCAATCTGGTAGCTGATAAAAACCTGTTGCAGTTTCGATGAGCCGATTTTTTTCCACAAAGAATTTTTCGGAAACATGCCAGCATTGTTTACATCATTGGAATACATATAATTAATACTTTGTCCGGCAAAAGCAGACAGATGAGCGAACAGTTTGTATTCAGCCAAAAGCGAGTAACCCGATTTAAAAGTATGACAGTTAGAATGTTTCGGCGACATAAAATTTACAATTGTGATTTCGTTATTTATCCTGAATCGTGACGAACAGTTTATGTGCGCCCCCAATCCGCCTTCGGTGACCAATAAGTTTTTGTTTGTCTTATAGTTATATCCAAATCCGGCTATACCGTAAGTTACTTTTCCGCCCGACCGAAACGAAGTAATCACGCTGCCTGTTTCGTCGTATGTGACAGCGACGCTCTTTTCTCCGCTCTTAATCAGGTTGATAATAGCGACGGAACAATCGCTGCTGTCGGCAATATTTATCAACCCTGCGAATTGTAATCCTTTGACTTTCTGTGCAATATTAACTAAACAGGCTATCTGCGCCCCTGAAATATTTTTTGAAACATTTATCAGTCCCGCAAATTGAGCGCCTTTGTAATCGCCTTTTGTAGAGTTTATTAACCCTGCCAATTGCAACCCCTCACAGTTTCCGCCTGTACGATTCATCAGTCCCGCATATTGAACGCCATTGTAATCACCTTTTGTAGAGTTTATTAACCCTGCCGATTGCAAACCATCACAGTTTCCGCCTGTACGATTCATCAGTCCCGCAAACTGTAATCCATTGTAATTCCGGCTTGTAGAATTAACAAGTCCGGAAAATAAAATACCCTGTCCATTGTTTCCTGTGTGATTGTACATACCGGCGAATTGCAAACCTGTGGCGTCGTGGTGAATAATGTTTGCCAGACCTCCAAAAGTTAATATCTTCTCACTCCGGGAAATGCCGACTAAAGCATTGAATGACACCATATTTTCGTATGCAGGCGCTTCTATCCCATTAGTGCCTAACGGATAGATAAAAGTAAACTGAAAGCCTGCTCGCTTGCTGTTTTCAGTTTGTGAAAACAATGTTACACAAATCATTGTGTATAAACCCATTAATAGTATCTTTTTCATTCTTTTTATGTATATAATATATAATTTGGTGGTGTCCTTGTTTTATTGTTATATCTGTTTTTATAAATCTATATATGCCAATATTTTACATTTTTCACGCCTGTGTTT
>JAITKY010000219.1 GCA_031278135.1 Prevotellaceae bacterium
AAAGGGGCGACGCGGTCGACAAAAGGGGCGTCGTAGTTACGACGAGGGAAAACGTTTTTTTATCCGGTCAATTATCATGTCCGTATACCGTAATCGACGGAATATTATGTAATAAATAAACGCTTATCTTTGCGGCAAAATTTATAAAGCGATATGATATTAAATATAAAAGAGGAACTAAAGAAACGCATCTTAGTTCTGGACGGAGCCACAGGATCCATGATGCAGAAATACAATCTTTCGGAAGAAGATTTTCGAGGCGAAATTTTAAAAAACCACACAGTCCCGCTGAAAGGGAATTATGATATATTATCAATGACTCGTCCCGATATAGTAAAACAGATTCACGAAGCCTATTTCGACGCCGGAGCAGACATTGTGGAGACCAACAGTTTCTGCGCCACCAGAATTTCGCAGACCGATTACGCGCTCGAAGACTGCGTTTACCAGATCAATTTTGAAGCAGCCCGTATAGCGCGCGAAACAGCCGACACTTATACAAACAGGAATCCGGGAAAACCGCGTTTCGTCGCCGGCTCCATTGGTCCGACAAACAGAACAGCGTCGATGTCGCCCGACATCAACAATCCCGCATTCAGAGCAGTTACTTTCGACAAATTTGTCGAAGCATACTCGGAACAAATACGGGGATTGTGGGACGGAGGCGTCGACGCGTTACTCATCGAGACCGTATTTGATACGCTCAACGCAAAAGCAGCTCTGTATGCCGTGTCGGAACTTCAGCGCGAGCGCGGACGAAAAATACCGGTAATGGTTTCAGCCACAATCACCGACCGTAGCGGACGAACGCTATCGGGACAAACTGTCGACTCCTTGTTTTGTTCCGTATCGCACTTCGACCTGTTAAGCATCGGTATAAACTGCGCTCTGGGAGCCGCGCAAATGAAACCATACATCGAACAATTATCCTCGATAGCAACCTGTTACGTAAGCGTACATCCAAATGCAGGATTGCCTAACCAGTTTGGACACTATGAGCAAACGCCGGAATCTATGGCGGCAAAAATAGCCGAATTTATAGACAACAAATGGGTAAACATCGTCGGAGGATGCTGTGGTACAACACCCGAACACATCAGAGCCATAGGAAACATCGCTACAAAAACACAAACCGTAAGAAAACCGGTCGAATTGTCGGACAAAGAAAAAGGATACCTTCATCTCTGCGGTCTGGACGAACTCGTCATAACGCCCGAAATAAACTTCGTAAATATCGGCGAACGGGCTAACGTAGCCGGATCCAGAAAATTTGCACGACTTATACGGGAAGAAAAATACGACGAAGCAATCGAAATTGTCCGCGAACAAGTCGAAAACGGCGCGCTGGTCATCGACGTAAACATGGACGACGCTATGCTCGACGCCGAAAAATGCATGACACATTTCCTCAACACAATTGCATCCGAACCCGACGTCATCAAACATCCCGTGATGATCGATTCGTCGAAATGGGAAGTCATCGAAGCAGGACTGAAATGCGTACAGGGCAAATCAATAGTCAATTCAATCAGTTTGAAAGAAGGCGAAACAATATTCAAACAGCGAGCCGAAAAAATCAGAGAATACGGAGCGGCAGCCGTAGTCATGGCATTCGACGAAAAAGGTCAGGCAGATTCATTTGCACGGCGAACGGAAATATGCAAACGGGCTTACGATATTCTGGTCAACGAACTTGCCTTCCCGCCACAGGATATAATCTTCGACCCAAACATACTGAGTATTGCAACAGGAATCGAAGACCACGACAACTATGCTGTCGATTTCATCAACACAGTGAAATGGATAAAAAAAAATCTCCCCTACGCAAAAGTCAGCGGAGGAGTGAGCAATCTATCATTCTCGTTTCGAGGAAACAATACCGTACGCGAGGCAATGCACTCCGTATTTTTGTATCATGCCGTCCGTGCAGGCATGGATATGGGTATTGTGAACGCAGGAATGCTGCAAGTTTACGACGAAATACCTCCAAAATTACTCCAACTTGTCGAAGACGCAGTTCTTAACCGTCGAAAAGACGCTACGGAACGCCTGATCGAAATAGCCGAAAAACTCAAAACTTCCGACGTCGGACAACATTCCAAATCTCCCGACAACAGAAACGAACTCTCAATCGAAGAGAGAATTACAACCGCACTAATCAAAGGACTTGACACCTTCATAGTCGAAGACATGGACGAAGCATTGCAGAAATACAACCGGGCAATCGACATTATCGAAGGTCCGCTGATGGACGGAATGAACAAAGTCGGCGATTTGTTTGGCGCCGGAAAAATGTTTCTCCCACAAGTCGTCAAAAGCGCCCGCGTCATGAAACGCGCCGTCGCCCGCCTCCAGCCGGTCATCGAAGCCCAGAAGTCCGAAGCAGGGAAAAGCGCCGGTAAAATCCTGCTTGCCACAGTCAAAGGCGACGTTCACGACATAGGAAAAAACATCGTAGCCGTTGTACTTTCGTGCAACAACTACGAAATAATAGACTTGGGAGTAATGACGCCTTCACAGAAAATTATCGAGACAGCCATCGAACAAAAAGTTGACATCGTCGGACTTAGCGGCTTAATCACACCTTCGCTGGAAGAAATGATACATGTGGCGGCGGAAATGGAATTACATGGATTGAAAATCCCACTGCTCATAGGCGGAGCTACAACATCAAAACTGCACACTGCCATGAAAATATCTCCGGCATACAGCGGTCCCGTAATACAGGTAAAAGACGCCTCACGCAGCGTTCCCGTTGCCGGAGCGCTCCTGTCACACGAAAAAGAGAAATTCATAGAAAAAACAAAACAGGAATACCAACAGTTGAGCGAAACCTACAACTCACAACGACAAACAGTCAAATACCTGACAATCGAGCAAGCTCGTGCAAATGCTTTACGGATAGACTGGCAAACAATCCCGCCTGTATCGCCCCGTGTGCAGGGAACGCAAATATTAAACGTAAACGTTTCAGAATTAAAAAAATATATCAATTGGGATTTCTTCTTTATGCTCTGGCAATTGAAAGCTCGTTATCCCGAAATACTTGAACATCCCGAATATGGCAGCGAAGCGCGAAAACTCTGGCACGACGCCCAATTGATGCTCGACAAAATGGAGAATCATATTCGTCCGTCCGCAGTATTCGGGATTTATCCCGCCAACGCCATCGGTGACGATATTATTGTCTCAGCCGCCGACAGAGAATATACCTTCCACAATCTGCGCAACCAGATCGACAATAAAGGATTACCAAACATCAGCCTTTCCGACTTCATAGCCCCCAAAAGTTCTGGATTGCAGGACTATCTTGGCGCTTTCGCCGTCACTGCCGGACTTGGACTTGACGAAATGTTGTCGGAATTTCACGACGCCAACGACGATTATTCAACAATAATGGTAAAAGCCCTTGCCGACCGTTTAGCCGAAGCCTTCGCCGAATATATCCACAAAGAATTAAGAGCGAAATACTGGGGCTATGCCAGCAACGAAAATCTAACTATAACCGACCTGTTAAAAGGTCATTATACCGGTATCCGTCCAGCGCCGGGATACCCGTCTTCGCCCGACCACAGCGAGAAAAAAGAACTGTTCGCACTGCTCGACGCCGAAAAAAACATCGGCGTAAGCCTGACAGAAAGCTTCATGATTCAACCCGTCTCCTCGATGTGCGCTCTTGTGTTTGCCCATCCCCAAAGCGCATACTTCCGAGTAGAGAAAATCGACCGCGACCAGCTCGAAGATTATGCCTCCCGGAAAAAAATCAGTCTGAATAGCGCAGAACAAAACCTGAAAATGAATGTTGTTTCTTTGACTTAAGAGTTCGTCGACGCCAACTCGTAGCATGCAATATTGAACAAAAACCGATATTGCATTGTTACTGTTTGCATAGACGATAGACATTCGCAAACGATAGTTCAATGATTCAGAAAGTAATGGAGAGAGTTTCACGTATTCGTTTTATACAAACTTATTTTTTTCAAAAAGAACGCTATAAACATGAAAAAAATTTTATATAAAGCAAAAACAAGAGGACATAAGTACAATGGCTGGTTAGAGACCTATAATACATTTAGTTTTGCAGATTATTTTGATCCGGAACGTATACGTTTTGGAGCCTTGCGCGTAGTGAACGACGATACAATCAAAGGAGGCGAAGGATTTGGATCGCATCTTCACAATAACATGGAAATAGTATCAATACCGCTGAGCGGAGCATTGGAACACAGAGATAATCTGGGACATGTCGCCATAATTAATCCCGGCGACATTCAAGTGCTTAGCGCCGGATCGGGAGTAGTGCACAGCGTATACAATGCCGACAATGAAAAACCGGTGAGCTTCTTTCAAATATGGGTACTGCCAAAAGAAAAAAACGTTGCACCGAACTACGAACAAAAATCGTTTGATTTCATCAATTCATGCGACAAACTGATTCATTTGATAGCGCCGGACAAAGAAAACGGATGTCTATATCTAAATCAGGACGTATGGATAAGTATCGGGACATTTACAAAAGGAAAATCATTTGAATATCAATTAAAAAGAAAAGGAAACGGACTATATGCCATGGTTGTGGAAGGGACATTTGAACTGTCGGGGGAAATTTTGCAACACCGTGACGGCATAGGCGTATTTGAAACCAGCGAAGTCGAAATAAAATCTCTGTCCGACGCCGGACGTATTTTGCTTATCGACGTCACCATGGATCTGAGATAACGCAACGTTAAACAACAACAAAAAAGAGACTCCCGTTTTTGAAGTCTCTTTTTTTTTATGTTTAATCGTGCCTTTGCTGTCCGAAAATCGTCGGCTTACTGATAAGCCCATTTTATGAACCACATTTGGTTTACAGATACTCCTAAATTTATTCGGATATAATTTTCGATCATCAAACCCGATCCGCCTCTGCGTCCCACGTCGGCTGATGCGAATATTTGAGTATAATTATTTTTCAAAGGAAAGATCATTCCAGCAGTAAGACCCATTTCCGAGATTCTTTGTCCGTTGATTACCAAATTCGATTTCTCAAAATAAGCGCCCAACTGATATTGTACTCGCTGCATATAGTATCTTGGCATACGGTAATTCGGCATATATTCTACTCCGACATTAACTCTATGATTATCGCTGTATTTCATCCTCAAATCAGGCGATTTTATATTTGCCCAATTATAAAATTTATAATCAATGGCAAACATTTTGTAACTGCGTCCATCGTAATTCTGTATCGAAAAACCTGTCCCCAGATTTAATGGAAGAGAAGTGTATGTACTTGTTTTTGTTTCAGTGGTTCCCATAGACGAAATAATCTGGTAATTTTTAAGTTTAATTTTTGATTCATATCCAAATACAAGTCCCGTCGCTATAGATACATTACGGTTTAACTTTTTATTATAAATCAATCCAAAATCAAATAAAACTTTATCGACTTCGGAAGTCGTTTTAACCGATTGATTCGAAAGTAATTCACTTTTATTTATTTGTCCGAATAAATATGAAACGTTTACTCCCGCGCATAAATACGGCAACAGTTTATAAGACGCGCTCAAATATGCTTTTGACAAACCGCCAGAACCTTCGTAATAAGTCGTATATTTTTCATTCTCCAATCCTTCAATGTATGCGTCCGACTGAATACGGTATTGGACATTGCTGTAAGGACGTATTCCGGCAGATACTGCCAGATCGGAGAAAATTCTTACGCCCAGCGCCACCTTCCGTATATTCGCATTATTGGCATACTCGTTTGTCCCTGCGCTGGAATATTTTGAAAGATTTCCTGATAATGAGACGTCAAAGATAAAAAACAGGGAATCGACAGCTATGGCGGCAGGATTAGTATTATTCAAAAAACCAAGTCGATAAGTTCCTATACCGACATTAGCCATACCACTGTTCAATCCATATGCTTTGTTGTCGATTTCCCCTATGCCAATTATTGAATAAGGAGAACTTGTACTGTGTTGAGCATGGGAAAGAACACAAAACAGAGATGCTATGCTGGAAACTAAAAATCTTTTTATTTGTATCATGTTCTATGTTCAATTTTTTTCGTTATACATATTATAATATAGATGCAATTTAATTCTGTTATAGTACACAATGTTTCCAATCTCAATCAAATGATCGCTGTTTCCTATAACCAGACGTTGAGTCGAATTTTTCATTTCATTGTCCGAGAATTTGAGAGTAAGAGCCATTTTTTGACTTTCCGGCGCCGATATTTGGTCTTGCACAAACGCCGTCACATCGAAAGAGTAAAACGTATTGTCCCAAAACTGAGGATCTATCACCAGATTTCCCGTCTGAGTTTGCCCCTGCGAATCGGTTAAAGACTGCGCCTCTCCCGACAGACTGCTCGCGTAGATTACCAGTGACGAAGGCAGAGTGGTATATTCCTGATATGTGCCGTATACAGGTCTGACTTCCAGCGTCGCTCTTTCAATTATGCCATACGTGCTTGTCAAAAGAATATCGTGAAGATTCGGAAATTCGATCTTAGTATACAAACCGTCGCCGGCTGCAATAAAAGACTGATTACCGGTCATGTAAGAATCAATTTCGTTCTCGTTGTCCTTGAACGCCTCCGCCAGTAAATTTGTTCCCGTCCTGTCCGAAGTGATGTTGTTGAACTGATTGGCAGTATTTATTGAAAACGTAATTACTTTGTCCGTCTTAAATATTTCCTCCACATGATAGTAGAGATTTATTTTGAACGTAGTATCCGCATTGAAAGCGACAATTGTTTCGACCTCGTCTCCGGCAACAAGCGCCAATCCCTTGAAATAATCCAGAAAATTGTCACTCTTGTCAAATTCATCCTCTTTGTTCAGGATTTTGTCGAACATTTCCTGTCCCAGAGCGTCCGGAAGTCTCACTCTCACAGGGTCGATTGGAATTCCGCCGTCAATAGACATTCCCCATGCCGTATTGCCCGGTCGTATAGGGAAAGAAGCTTCCGCCAAAGGCACAGGGTCATATTGAAACGAAGTCGTGTTGTAATAAACCTCCGTACCAACAACAGCGTCGAGTTTTATACGTTCCTGAAGTTGATGGACAAAAAGACGCATATTGTGATTCAACGTATCGCCCATATAAAAACCGCTGAATCTCATCTCCATAACCAAAGAATCGAAAACAGCGTCATTTTCCAAATCCGTAGAAAGCGAGGGCGCCGAAATTTCGAGATACGAATGTGCTTTTATTAATCCGGTCAGTTTCTCGTCGGGTTTTATAGTATTGACGTCGTTGTATTTACCCACAAGGATAGTTCCCTGATTGTAAGTAGGCGTCGAATCTATCCTGACAGTGCTTAATTTAGCTTTACAACTGTCGATATAAACCATTTTCAGGTTATTATCGACCCAGCTTGTTCCAATTTGAAAATAGCTTTCGCTACTGCACGCGAAAATGAAAGCACAGACTAACAAAAGCAGTATTATCGTTAAATTTTTTTTCATTTGTAAACAATTTTTACTTTAATAATAACATAAACAGGTAGCTTTGACGCATAAACCGTATAAAAGTTCAATGACGCAGTCAAAGATCTGTAATATTTCTTGTGACATCTCAAAAACTGCGAGGATCGGTTATTACTCCTGTTATAGCAGAGGCAGCAGCCACCAAAGGTCCAGCCAATAAAGTTCTCGACCCGGGTCCTTGCCGTCCCTCAAAATTTCGGTTTGAAGTACTTACGGCATATTTTCCGGCGGGGACTTTATCGTCGTTCATCGCAAGACAGGCAGAACATCCGGGCTGACGTATTTCAAATCCTGCATCGTTTAAAATATCCGACAGACCTTCTTCTTTAATTTGTTGTTCAACTTTTTTAGATCCGGGAACAATCCAGGCAATGATATTATCCGCCTTTTTCTTTCCCTTAACAAAATTGGCAAAAGCTCTGAAATCCTCAATACGTCCATTCGTGCAACTGCCAAGAAACACATAATCGACCGGTTTACCCAACAAATTCTCGCCGGGTACAAATCCCATGTAATCAAGCATTTTTTTGAAGGACGATTTTGAAGCATCTTCAATACAGTCTATTTCGGGAATACTTTCACCGATAAAGACCCCTGTTCCGGGATTTGTGCCGTAAGTTATCATCGGAAAAATATCGGAGGCGTCGAAAGCAATTTCCTTGTCGAATTTTGCATTTTCGTCCGTTTTAAGATTCTTCCAGCATTCGACAGCTTTGTCCCAATCTTCGCCTTTTGGAGCATATTCCCTGCCTTTCAAATACTCGAAAGTTTTTTCGTCGGGAGCAATCATTCCGCCTCTTGCGCCTGCTTCGATACTCATATTGCACACCGTCATACGTTCTTCGATGCTCATATTGCGTATAGTTTCGCCGGCATATTCAATGAAATATCCTGTGGCTCCCCCCGTCCCGATTTTACCTATAATATATAGTATAACATCTTTGGCAGTAACAAATTTATTTAAAGAGCCGTCGACGGTTATACGCATTTTCAAAGGTTTGGGTTGAAGGATACATTGAGTGGCGAGCGTCATTTCCACTTCGCTTGTGCCGACGCCAAAAGCAACGCACCCGAACGCTCCATGAGTAGAAGTATGACTGTCGCCGCAAACGATTGTCATTCCGGGTAAAGTGAGACCGTTTTCGGGTCCGGTGACATGCACAATTCCATTTTTTTCGTGACCTAATCCGAAGAAAGTTAAACCCGCTTCTTCGGCATTTTTCTTCAGCGTATCGAGCTGACGTCTTGAGACTTCGTCTTTAACGGGTTTATCCTGGTCCATAGTCGGGGTATTGTGGTCGGCAGTGCAAAAGGTTTTTTGCGGTCTGAAAACTTTTAAGCCTCTGTTCCTAAGACCGTCGAATGCCTGCGGACTTGTGACTTCGTGACAGTAATGTCTGTCGATGTATAACTGTACGGGACCATCTTTTATCGACGAAACTGTATGACTGTCCCAAATCTTGTCAAAAAGGGTTAAAACCTTCATTTACTATAATTTAATTATATACATATTAGGCGCAAAAGTAAACAATTTGTTTGAACTGCACACTAACAGTTTCGTTTTTTTCGATATTTCGATCTCCGAAACGAATTGATAAGATTGATCTGTTGCGGTTTCGATGACCGGAAAATTTTTAATCGACAATAAAATATTCAACGGAATACAGACGAAACAGTCGAAATGAACAGAATATCCAGCATTCTTGAGCAGGATGATAGAATGATAGACTGTCTGGCATTCTGTACATTCTATCATTATGTAAATTTTGCTCAGATTTTCCTGTAAAAAACTCAAAAAAATGTAGCATTTTTGCAGCCAAATTAAGTTAAACAACAATAAAAAAGAATTAATAATATTAAAAATTTATATAAAAACATGAAAAAAAATATGATTTTACTAGCAGGATTAATGTTGACCATTCTCTTGTGTTTCGCATCAAGTTGCAGCAAAGATGAAGATTCAACACAAGTTAATGAGGTATTGGAAGTTGATCAGTCAGAACTTACATTCACACAAACAGGAGAAAGCAAAGAATTTACTGTTTTATACGCAGGCGAATGGTATTTTGAAGCAACCGGATTAGAAGGATATTATGGTTTGGATAAGGCTGACGTCAAGGATTTTACTATTGAACCTGCTTCAGGCAAGGGAAATACCAAAGTTACAGTAACATTGAAAAATGACTTAACTGAAAGTTATGACGTTGCCTTAAAAGTAGTTACAGCAAACAATCAGCTCATTGTCAAATTGAAAGCTGTTACAAATTAACGGTATGGATTATAAAATGCCGAAAATAGTTGGTTTTATTTTACTTTTTTGCATTTCTGTTTCGTTATCTGCACAAAATTATATTGTTAGCGGATATATACGTGATGCTGAAACGAAAGAAGTTCTTGTCGGGAGCGGCATTTATGAAATAGAGAGTAAAAAGGGTTGTACTGCAAACGACTACGGATTTTACAGTTTGACATTACCGAGGGGGAATGGAATAATTCGTTATTCGTCCCTCGGTTATACAAACTGGGAAATAAATATAGATTTGATAAAAGATACTGTTATTCAAATATACTTAAAACCGGTATCCGAAGAATTGAAAGAAGTAGTGATTAGCAGCGCTATTAAATTGAAAGATATGCGGTTAGGGACAACAAATGTATCCGTACAACAGATAAAAAATACACCTGCATTACTTGGCGAGACCGATTTGATGAAATCGTTACAATTTATGCCGGGCGTACAACATACTACTGAAGGGAAAAGCGATTTGTCGGTTCGTGGCGGCAGTCCTGACCAAAATTTAATTCTTTTAGATGGTGTTGCCATTTACAACGCAAATCATGTTTTTGGCTTCCTTTCCGTCTTCAATACCGATGCTTTAAAGAAAGTAACTTTGTATAAATCAAGCTTTCCGGCACGATTCGGCGGACGGCTTTCGTCCATTATAGACATCACAACTAAGGACGGTAATAAAGAAGTATTTTCCGGCTCGGCTTCTATTGGTTTGCCTACATTAAAATTCAATATAGAGGGACCGATTGTGAAAGATAAAACTTCGTTTACCTTTTCGGCGAGAAGAACTTACATGGATTTGTTGGTAGATGCGGCAAATAAATGGTTTATTAAAGATAATTCGGAAAGTCGCGCTAACTTCTTTTTTCACGACCTTAATGCAAAAATTCATCACAAAATTGATGATAAAACATACATATATTTAAGCGCTTACAACGGAAACGACAAATTGGAACAGGTAACCTCCGAAATAGAAGATAAAGAAACCGGACATAATTCATCTATGGAAAAATGGGATTGGGGAAATACCATTATTTCCGGAAAATTGAGCAGAATACTCTCGCCAAACCTTTTCTTTAAAAGTACATTGACATACAATAAATATCATTATAAAATTACTACTGATGATGAATATCTCAATGAGGACGATTCATGGGGAGTACAAAAAGCGTACCGGAACTTTTTATTTTCTTCGGGGATAAAAGATTATTCCATTTT
>JAITKY010000253.1 GCA_031278135.1 Prevotellaceae bacterium
TCGTTTGCTAAACGTTTAAATAATTCTACTGTATTTTTGAATGTGATATGACGGTTGGGAGACGTTCGTTCCGCTGTCAGATTATAATTTTCATCGAGATGCAATTTAAAATTAAGTGCATATTTTCCCGGATCTAAAGTAGTGAACCGCAAATCATACATATACACTTGCCCGTCTATTTGTTCAAGAAGATACCAGCCTTGCGTGAACTGTTTCAATTGTCGGTATTTTGGATTAAAAAGATACTTTGATTCCAGAAATTTATTTTTCGGCATATAAGTATATTTCGTTTGCTCTTTCCAAAAACCATAAAAAACGCCTGTATAGTATCCCTCTTCTGTTTCGGCGACAACTTTCCATGCAAGAGGCGACAATGGCAAAGGCGATGTTATCACACGATCTGGAAAAATATGCTGATTAATAAGTTGTATTTCTCCTTTGTATTCAACTTCCATTTTGATGAAAACCGCTGCACATATATATAACAGCGGATACATCACAACCGCTAATGCTGTCATAGTTTTTTTCGCATAATCCTTAACAGCACAAACAAACATTATCACCATTACCAAAAGTGGAATCAATACAAACAAATCGATAACATTAACAGCGTCGTACGCTACCCGGAGATGTGAAAAAGGCTCGAAAATGCCCGTGCCGTAAGTATTGAAAATGTCCATCAAAATATGTAAAAACCAGGCTATTACCGAAATTTTAAGCCATTTGCGACATGTATATCTGTTGCCTTTGTAGATTTTATTTATACACAATGCAAGCAGGGGCGAACACAATATCCACAAGAATAAAGAATGAGAAATGCCACGATGAAACAGCATAGAATTTTCGGTCGATAAAAACAGTTGAAAAACAGTGTCCAGATCGGGAATATTTGCAGCGACTGCACCCCACAACAGAGGACGGAATCTGGGACTTTCTTTTTTGTCCGAAAACAGTTGTCCGACAGCAAGACCTGTCATAATATGAGTTAACGTATCCATATAAAATTATTTTATCAAATTTTTTCTAAATATTCGCCTGGGATATAAGTTGTTACCAGCGAAAATATACCTTCGAGGCGCACAACCACTCTTCGATGCCTTTTGAAACGGACCAACTCGCCTTCGACGCCCATAAAGTCGCCTTTAATCACCCGCACACGGTCGCCTCGTTTCAGATTTTCGTTAGGTATTAGCATCACCGATTCCGAAAAATCGAGCAAGAACATAAAATCCTGCATTTGTTTATCGGGAATGACCTGAAACTGTTTTGTGTCATTATTATATATGTATGATAAATTGATTCCGGAATTATCGGGAATCGACATAGCCGTCATATAGTCGGTATTAACGAATATAAGACATGCAATTACGGGTTTTTCCTTCTGTATTCGTTTTCCATTCCGTTCTTTGAATACTTTCTGGAACGGAATAAAATGTTTAATATCTTTCTCTTCTAAAAAATCTTTTATAACTTTTTCGGTATGGTATTTTACCCGCGCTGCATACCAATGAGCAATATCCTGTTTCATGAACTAATAAATCATATACATCAAATCGCGCACAAAAGTACGAATAATAAACATTTCTCAAAAAAAACATATTGATTTACCATTCGATTTTCGATTTACGCCGGATCGACGTCGGCGATAGTTATCACGCTTGAGTATTTTCTATCTGCTTTAAGAGTGACGAATGCGTTGTTAATAATCTGTTTACAGTTATCGAGGTTTGTATTTTTCTTTAATTTGATACGGAAGTTAAGGATGAATTTATTTTGCACACGTCCTACCGGAGGCGGTTCGGGACCGGCGAGATCTTTGCCGAAAGTCTTTAGCAGCATGGTTTTCAGAACATCGCCCGCTTCGCGCAATACATCTTGCTTCGAATGTTTTATAGACAAAATTATCAGACGACAGAACGGTGGATAATTGAACGTCTGGCGTTCGTTTATCTGCGTTGCGAAAAAAGAATCGTAATCGTGTTTTATAACCTGGCGAATAACAGGGTTTTCGGGGATTGACGTTTGAATAATCACTTCTCCCGGCTTGTCTTTTCGTCCTGCCCGTCCCGCTACCTGCGACATCAACTGAAAACTGCGTTCATAAGCCCTGAAATCCGGGAAGTTAAGAAGATTATCGGCGTTCATTATCCCGACCAGACTGACATTCCCGAAATCAAGTCCTTTGGCTATCATCTGTGTACCAACAAGAATATCAACAGTGTGCGCTTCGAAACCATGCAAAATCTTACTGTAAGCATATTTCGATTTTGTGGCATCGAGGTCAAGTCTTTCGATTCGTGCTTCCGGGATAAGGATCGACAGTTCGTCCTCTATTTTTTCGGTGCCGAAGCCTTTGGTTTTGATATTCGGACTGTTACATTTTGGACAAACGGAAGGCATTGATATCGAATATCCACAATAATGACAGGTTAAAACGTTGTTATACTTGTGATACGTGAGACTGACATCACAATATTTACACTTCGCAACATTACCGCAAACATCGCACTGAACAAAAGGTGAAAATCCTCGACGATTCTGAAACAAAATAATCTGTTCGTTTCGGGCCAAAGCGTCTTTAATAGCGTTCAACAGTACTTCCGAAAAATTGGACACGACTTTTTTCTTCCAAAAGGCTCTTTTCATGTCGATTGTCCGTATTTCGGGAAGAATTGCATTGCCATAGCGTTCGGTGAGTTTCACTAACTCGTATTTTCCCTGCACCGCATTATAATAACTTTCCAGCGAAGGTGTTGCAGAGCCTAACACGACTTTTGCGCCGTGTATTTTTCCCAGAATCACGGCTGCATCGCGGGCATTGTATCTTGGTGCCGGTTCGTACTGTTTATAAGTGCTTTCGTGTTCTTCGTCCACGATGATAAGCCCCAGATTGCCGAACGGAAGCAAAAGCGAAGACCGGACGCCAAGAATAATCTTTACACCATCTTCGTCGCCGAATTTCAGGAGGTTATTATACACTTCCGTCCGTTCGGCATCGCTGAAATTAGAATGATATATCCCCACTTTATCGCCAAATACTACTCTCAAACGGTCGATAATCTGCGTTGTCAGAGCGATTTCCGGTAACAGATACAACACTTGCCGGTTTGCTTTCAGCGTTTCGTCAATCAGCCGTATGTAAATTTCGGTTTTTCCCGACGAAGTTATTCCGTGCAGTAACACGGGTTTTGAGGCGGTTTTCAGTTTTTCGAAGGCTTCATATTGTGCCGACGACAGTTCGGGTAATCCTTTTTGCGCGACAATATCATTTTTAATTCTGTCGATACGTTTCTTTGCCGAAGTAAATATCGACTTTTCTTCGCATAATCTGTAAACAGATTCTGAAATCCCGCTTTTATCAAGCAGTTCATTCTTTGGAATTTCCAATGGATGAACAAAATCCACAGGACTTGCAATTTCGATATATGTTCGCAAAAGTTGTTCCTGTTTACGGGCTTTTTTCAGAGAATCGAACGCCTCGACAAGTTTTTGTCCACTGTCGATATCAGGATGTAATGATATGAATGATTGATATTTTGACCTGTAACTGTTCACTAATTCTTCTTCGATAACGATAACTCTGATATCTAAAAGTTTTTTTATGTTCGGAAGAATGTTTTTTTTGCCGGATTTCTTTGCCAAATCGTCCATAGACATCTGTTTGTCAAGCAAATTATCGATTATCATTTTGTCAGTGTCATCCAAATTGATATCGCCGGACAAATCGTCGTAAACAGGGCGGTTAATAGCGATTTTTGTCTGACTTTCCAGTTTCAGGCAGGCAGGAAGAGCCGCTTTCATCACCTCGCCAAGCGTACATATATAATACATTGCAATCCATTTCCATAATTCCAATTGTGAGGCAGTTACAATTGGCGTTTCGTCGATTATGCCGATTATGTCTTTCATTTCGAAATCGACATCCGGATTTTCGGATATCCCGACAATTATTCCCGAATACATCTTTTTGTTTCCCAAAGGAATAATCACTCTGATACCCGCCTTTACAGAATCCTGCATATCTAAAGGCACAGAATATGTCAATGTTTTGAGATACAAAGGGAGTAATACATCTATTCCAAAAATCTTTTTCATCAATCAACGATTTACGATTTACAATTTACAGCATGCGTAAGCAACAATCTAAAATCTAACAATCTAAAATCACCATAGTGGCTCCAAATCCGTATTCTTGAAACGAAGCGTCATAATAACGAACCAATCCTACATATTGCGTATCTAATAACCGTCTGATTTCGTGCTTTAACCTGCCATTTCCGACGCCGTGAATGAACACTATCTTTTTTGTTTTTGCTGCAAACCCCGCTTCCAAAGCCGTGATAAAACGCGTTTTTTGGATTTCGAGTATTTGCCCGTTATCCAACCCTCTTATGTCGTCGAGCAATTCTTCGATATGCAAGTCAATTTCTTCGATATCCGGCTTTTTTGGCGTCGGCTCTGCCGGCATCTTGACTGCATCCTTCTGTTTTATTGCTTTTTCCAACTCACGGGGATTGATTTCTATCTCCAATTCAGGAATACTGTTTGCCGCAATTTTCAGGATATAAGCCTTTTCGTCGAAAAAATCGTTCTCCGCAAACGAGGAATTTCTGTAAAACTTGACAGGATTTACATCCACATTCACCTGTTCGGGCGGATAATACTTGTATTCACGATGTTTATACAAAAAACACACAATGTTCAGATTCAGTTTTAACCCGAAATCCGTTTTATCGACAGTGCAGACATATTCTTTTGTTTCAGGCTCTACCGTGCTATGTCCCAGCAGATTCAGTTTATTTGCATTAGTCCTGTACGAAACAATGTATGTGCAATAAAACGAACTGTCGTTAATAAAGTATAAATCCAAACTGCAATCGGTTGGTTTCACCTGATCTTCAGGGACAAATGCGAGCAAGATTTCATAATCATCACTGTCGGCAATATCATCGTCCGGCTGTGCTGCAAATGTTTTCGATGACTCAAAAACACTGTTCCGTGCAGATAATTCGTCTTTTAACGACAGCACCGGCACCGGTTCTCTGTATTCGTCACGCCCAACAACGACAATTTCCGTCGCAAGAACAGGAATCTCAAATCCATCCTCGTCCATCACTGTCACCATGCCGGAACTGCTTATCTTCGAAATTGTTCCGCCTCCGACATCATTCAAAAACCTAACCTTGTCGCCTGTATTATACTTCATCGTTTTCATAGAGGCGTATTTCCTGCAGATGGTCATATTCCGCCTGTTCTTCGGGAGTAAGATTTTCGTACAACAACACTTTGCGTACTTTATCCAATCCCTTTGCCGTAAATTCGTCTTTAATATTATTATGTTTGAAAAAATAAACCCATTCGTCCAATTTGTCTTCTACCACATCGTCGAAATTCTTGATTTGCAATATATAATATTCGGGACATATCTCAGTCGGTTTCTTTTTTTTGTATCGACACCATTGCAGTGCGTCAAGTTCAACTTCCTCCTTGCTGTGTATATCACTAAAAGTCATGCTATTGCGATATACATAGTCCGAACCCTCCTGCCAATTGAGACAATCGATGTAGATTGAAATTACTTTCCGTAATGTGCAAGTCCACGATTTGACATCTGCATACTCGACAAGTATCTGGTTCGAACTGTACAACATCTGTAGTAAACAGTCTACTTCAGCCGAGAAATACAATTCAACCATTATAGGATCTCCTTTTTTGTTTTCTACCAGCATCTCGACTCTGTTGTATTTCTCTTTTACTCTCCCGTTTTTAACAACATTCTTTACTTTGACACTGTAATCAAACAACTCATTCAAAAAGCCCTCTAAAATATCGTAATTGGCTTCGTTACATAACGATCGCGTTAACGCATAATCAAACGAAATAAGTTTCTGTTCTTCTTTATTATTTGACATATCTTTACAATTATCTAAATATTTTATATTTTTTGACATCATTTACAACAATCGAGCAAGCATATTTTCCGTATTTGTCTCAATACGAGTATAAATATCATCTGTTATCTGCGCTTTTTGGAAAATCTCTCCTGTTATTTTCTCATACAGTTCGATATACCTGTTGCTAATGTTTTCAACTACTTCGGATGTCATTGCCGGAACTTTCTGACCTTCTTTACCTTGAAATCCATTTGCCATCAACCATTCTCTTACAAATTCCTTCGACAGTTGCCGTTGCTGTTCGCCCTTCGCAAAAGCGCTTTCGTAACTGCCGGCATAAAAATAGCGCGACGAATCGGGCGTGTGAATTTCGTCAATCAGATAAATCACACCGTCCTTTTTGCCAAATTCATATTTCGTATCGACAAGAATCAATCCCTGTTTTGCCGCCATACTGCTGCCTCTTTCGAACAATGCCAGCGCATATTTTTCCAAAAGATTGTAATCTTCTTCGGTAACCAAGCCTGACGAAATGATTTCGGCGGGCGAAATATCTTCGTCATGCGCACCGTGTTCGGCTTTGGTGGTCGGCGTAACTATTGGCTTGTCGAAACGTTGATGCTCTTTCATTCCTTCGGGAATCGACGTTCCGCATATTTCACGTGCTCCCGCTTTATAGGCTCTCCACGAACTGCCTGTGAGATAAGCCCTCACAATCATTTCCACCGGAAAAGCATCACATTTGTGCCCAACAGTAACGACCGGGTCGGGCGAGGCAATTTTCCAGTTCGGGACAATATCTGCCGTCGCATCTAAAAACTTGGAAGCAATTTGGTTCAAAACCTGCCCTTTATAAGGTATCCCTTCCGGTAAAACAATATCAAAAGCCGAAATCCGATCGGTAGCAACCATAACAAGAAATTTGTTATCTATGGTGTAGACATCCCGAACTTTCCCTGTATATTTGCTTGTCTGCCTGGGAAACAAAAAATCCGTACGAGTAATTGTATTCATATAAACTGCTATCTATTCGTTTCTTATAATCTATCAAAATGCTTTTCTACGAGCATTTACGAATGCAAATTTAAATAAAAATAATGAAACAGGAAATTAAGTCGCAAAAAAAGTTTATATCATGGACGTAATGTTTGTGCTAACGATTATCCATTTCGAAAAATATGATACGATACGCTACGATTAATTTGTTTTCTTATAACTAAATATTGCCCAAATATTTAGCGCTATTGCGAAACACAACAGAGCGATTACGTGCATTGCTATTTCCGAAAAATCGCTTCCTTTCATATAGATATTGCGCATGGCTTGGATAAAGTATCGTAACGGATTGAATATCGTGATATTTTGCGCCCATTGCGGCATACTTCGAATGGGAGTAAACAATCCGCTCATCAATACGACCACGATGAGGAAAAAGAACATCATGAACATCGACTGTTGTAGCGTGTCCGAATAGTTTGAGATGACAAGCCCAAGCCCCGATACAGCAAAAATATATATCAACGAAATGAGGTACAGAGTGAGAAAACTTCCGGCAGGAATCAATC
>JAITKY010000275.1 GCA_031278135.1 Prevotellaceae bacterium
TCCTACTCTCTCGTCGGTACAGGATAAAGTGTACGACAGTTATCTGAAAACCAATAAACAACAAAGCGGTATCCTCAGCTATTCCGAAATGACAGTTTTGCTTGTCGCATGGGAAAAAAACTTTAACCCAGATTGCAGCAAAAAGTAAAAATATCAACAAAAATAATGCCCTAATCAACGGTATTGCAGGGTTTTCAAAAGCAGATCATGCTAAATCAAATATCAAAAATTTTTCTTGCGTTTTCGGAAGTGATTCTGTTGACTTCTTCGATGCTAATATTTTTCAGTTCTGCGATTTTCTGTGCAATGATTGGGATATATGAACTTTCGTTACGTTTACCTCTGTATGGATGCGGAGTCAGATAAGGAGCGTCGGTTTCCAGCATTGTATCCGTTATGGAGATGATATCCAGAACTTGCGGTAATTTGCTGTTTTTAAATGTGACGACACCGCCGATACCGATTTTGAACGTGCCATATTTTTTGATTTTGAGATAATCGTCGCGACTGCCCGAAAATCCATGGAATACACCTCTGATATTTGAGTTGTGAATACGGTCGAGTATCGAAAAAATTTCGGCAAAAGAATCTCTTGCATGTATTATCACCGGAAGATTACGTTGTTCGGCGAGTTTAACCTGTTTTTCGAACGCATCACATTGTTGAGCTATGTAATCCATAGACCAATAACAGTCGATTCCTATCTCTCCGACAGCGACAAATCGATTCGAATCCAACTGTTTTTCGACAAAAGCAAGTTCGTCCCCATAATCGTGTTTCACCGACGTAGGATGCAGACCCACAGCCGGAAAACATATTCCCGGATAATCGTTGCAAAGTTTCATCATTGCGTCGAAATTGCTCATATCCGTCGAAGGAATGATGAATTGTGTCACACCGTTGTCAATAGCCCTTTTGACCGCCTCATCACGGTCGGCATCAAACTCTTCGGAGTATAAATGTGTATGTGTATCAATCATAATCATCTTTATTTACGATTTTAAATTGGGCTGATGCCAGCCAAAATCTCAAATATAAACTTTAGCGGTCATATTTCCACTGTCGGCGATGTCGTGCAGTTTGACACGAATGATTTTACCAGCTAAATCTTTTCGAACCGGTATTTCAGTTTTGATATAATTTCGTGTAAATCCGTACATTATTCCTTTTTTCACTGCCGATTCGAATAACACCTCTTCATCTCTTCCGGCGTTTTTGACGTAAAAATCACGATGAAGCCTGTGGCATAACTCATTCAACCGCTTAACTCTTGCGTTTATTATTCCGTTATCGACTTTGTTTTTCATCTTTTCGCTGTCGGTGCCGGGACGTTCGGAATACGGAAAGATGTGCAGATAAGCAGGATTCAGTTCTTCAAGAAACCGGTAAGTGTCTTCAAAATCCCCTTCGGTCTCTCCGGGAAAACCGACTATCACGTCGATACCAAAAAAAGTATATGAGTCTTTGTTTCGCAATATATCGACTTTTTTGCGAAACAACTCTGTCAGATACCGTCGGCGCATAAGTTTCAGAATCCTGTCGCTGCCCGACTGTAGAGGAATATGATAGTGGGGCAAAAACTTGCCGGACTGTGAGATGAAATCGATGATTTCGTCCGTGAGCAGATTCGGTTCGATAGACGAAATCCTGAAACGCTCGATACCTTCAACTTTGTTGAGCGTTTTTAGCAAATCGATAAACTTCTCATTCCCCGAACGTCCGAAATCGCCAATATTGACGCCCGTGAGTATTATCTCTTTTGTTCCCGACGCCGAAATTTTCATCGCCTCCTCGACGATCGATGCAACAGAAGGATTTCGGCTTTTTCCTCTTGCTTTCGGGATAGTGCAGTATGCACATTTATAGTCGCATCCATCCTGCACTTTCAGGAACGACCGCGTTCTATCGCCCGACGAAAACGCTTGGAAAAAACTGTCCACGCTGTTTATTTCACACGAAAAGATCCGTGCTTCGCCCTTGTTTCTTATACTGTTAACGTATTCAAACAATCGACCTTTAGCGTCGGCGCCCAAAACCAGATCCACTCCTTCGACAGAAGCGATTTCTTCGGGCTTCAACTGCGCATAACATCCTGTAACCGCAATAATTGCGTTCGGCGATTGCCGGATAAACTTCCTTATTGCTTGCCGGCATTTACGGTCTGCCTGTTCGGTGACGGAACAGGTATTGATGACGTAAATATCAGCAGGTTGCAAATGGCTGACCCGCTCGAATCCGTTATCGACAAAAACTCTGGCGAGCGCCGATGTCTCGGAAAAATTCAATTTGCATCCCAAAGTATAAAAAGCAACCTTTTTCATCTATTCTTTTCCGGTTACAAATTTAAATACCAGACCGATTTCATGGGAAGAAGTCGCAAGTCCCCGAAAATTTTTGCCTGTAAAGCCGAAGTCAAAAATGTAATGAACATCCATTATATCAGATATATATCCAATGTGAAACGACTCAGTGAATGCATTGAGTTTGAAATTCTGACGGCTGTACAGTCCGACATTGAAATTCAGGAAATTGTATAATACTCCGGCTCCAAACAGTGTTACATCCGCTTGACGGATGAAAAAGGCAACCGGTTTAAGCGTCGAATTTTCCAGATAACGTGTTAATCCTCTTGACGGCATATATTTAGTCCCGCTAAATATCGGTATTTTCCACTCGGCATGGGCATAAATTCGTAAAGGTCGTGACCAGTAAACGTACTTGTCTTCTTTTCCCAGATGATACACGGCTGCTCCAGCTTCGAAATAATCGGAATCGAACAGTCCTCCAAAACCGAAATCCACGCCGAACTCCGACTGTTTTTCGTAAAATTGAGTTGGTTCGACAATTACGACTGTTCCGTCGGGATTAATCATGTCCGGAAACGCCAGATCGTTAGGATTGTTGATTCCGTAATACAGATTCGCCATTAACCCGGCTTTGATGGAGTTCGACTGTCCGACAGATATTTTGTACGAATAGACCAAACCCGCTGAAGTATATGAATATGATTTGCTTCCAAGCTGGTCGCTCATCAGGGTGAGGCCTATTCCACTGTTATACCGGTCGATATATGTATCGAACGAAGCGCTGTAAGTAGCGAAACCCGTTCCGGATGCCGGATAATGATTTCGGTAGTTTAATGTTGCACGGGTATAATATTCGTTACCTGCGTATGCCGGATTAAAAAACAGTGGCATAGCAGGTTTTACCGACAAATACGGGTCTTGGGCATTTGCGGTAAGACATGTAAACAAAAATACAGCGCAACAATATGTCTTTATTCTAAACAATTTAAAAACGTATTATGGAATAATTTCTTTTTCTTTTATATCTTTAATCTGCAACTGGATATTTGCGATTCCGCGATAATAATTTTCGGCTATCGAATAACAGGCATCGGCAGGATTTCCTCCGTTAAGATGCTCAAAATGTTCTGCTTGATTGAATGCTATAGCCGGAATATGCCGGTAAGGTTCATTTTCCTGAATCAACTCGAGGCGCAGGTGGTCGCCATCCTGCCCAACAATACAGCCATTACCGTTGTCGTACACGTTTTTAGTAACAAAAACAGGCGACATGTTTCCGGGACCAAAAGGTTGGAACTGTTTCAAAATACGGAAAAACTTTGGCGTTATCTGTTTAAAATCCAAATAATCATCGATTTCTATACGAGGAATCATCATGTCATCCGTAACAAGTTCTCCGGCAATTTGTTCAAACCGTTCTTTAAATCGCTCCAGATTAGACTTTTTCAGCATCAAGCCTGCTGCATACGTATGTCCGCCGAAATTTTCGAGCAAGTCGGAACAACTCTCTACTGCCTGATATAAATCGAATCCGGGAATACTGCGCGCCGAACCGGTGATATATTCGTTCAACGAATCGGTTAGTACAATCGTCGGTTTATAATACGACTCTATCAACCGTGATGCGACAATACCTATCACGCCTTTGTGCCACTTTGGATTATAAACGACAGTCGCTTTTCCGGCAATTCCTTCGCCGCTTTTTTCAAGCATGTGTATGGCTTCCTGTGTGATTCGGCGATCGACGGATTTCCGGTCGTTGTTATTAATATTTATTGCTTCGCTAAATTCGTCGGCTGTTTTATCCGAATCGGAAGTAAGCAGTTCTACTGCTGCTTTACCCGATTTCATCCTGCCCGCCGCATTAATACGTGGACCAATTTTGAAAACTACATCGTCGATAGTTACCTTCTGACCTTCGAGTCCCGAAACTTTCAGTATCGACCGAAACCCTCTGCGCGGGTTGTCGTTCAACTGTTTAAGCCCGTAAAATGCAAGAATACGGTTTTCGCCGGTCACAGGAACAATATCGGAGGCAATACTCACTGCAAGCAAATCCAGATAAGGATAAAGTTCGGAACAGGGTATGTTATTAATTATACAAAAAGCCTGTAACATCTTGAACCCCACACCACAGCCCGACAAATCCGGAAAAGGATAGCCACAATCGCTGCGTTTGGGATCGAGAACAGCCACTGCCTTGGGAATTTCGTCGCCCGGTAAATGGTGATCGCAGATAATGAAGTCGATACCTAATGATCTGGCGTAAGAAATTTTGTCGTTTGCCTTTATTCCACAATCCAGAGCGATAACAAGCGAAACAGCTTTTTCTTTTGCGTAGTCGATGCTTTTGTACGATATTCCGTAACCTTCGCTGTATCTGTCGGGAATATAAAAGATTACTTTTTTGTAATACTTTCTCAAAAACAGGTAGATCAGCGATACCGCCGTCGTTCCGTCAACATCGTAATCGCCGTAAATCATGATATTTTCTCTTTCTTTGATTGCATTGTTGATTCTGTTTACGGCGATATCTATGTCTTTCATGAGAAAAGGGTCATGAAGATTTTCCAGTTTCGGACGAAAAAAAGCATGGGCATCCTGAAAAGTATATACTCCTCGCTGCACAAGTAAATTTGCTAATACTGTGTCGATTGACAATTCTTCTGCCAAGTGTTGCACATCCGCAGGATTGCCTTTTTGTTTCATTATCCACTTTCTTTCCATAGACATTGATACCATAATTTGTCCGACAAAGGTATAACATTTTAATGGATTGACAATATTTATATTAAAAAAAACAGATATACAGATATATAATACAGGGCAAAAAAAAGAGAGGCAGGATTTGGGTGTCCTGTCTCTCATAACCTAACTTAAACCTATGAAAAAACCAATTTGCTTATATGATGCCTTTCCGGGAAAAAGGTTTAATCATGGTAAAAAAAATCTTGATATTCCATTCCTAAAAAGTTCCTTTAATAGTGCGTTCGAGTGTTTGAGGCGATACGGTTATTTTACCTGTAACAAATTCGGGGATATTATACGATTTGAGCAATTCGTTGTAATGATTCAACGGTCTTTTCTGGGGCAACAGAAAAGGTTTGTGGAATACGCCTGTCGAATCAAAATAAGCGATGTACGGGCGTGTGTATAAACCGTCTATCCGGCGACTGCCATACACCATCCAGCGCCCGTTCGACGACCATGAATGATAACTGTCGCTTTCGTCGCTGTTGATGCTGTTCGCCGGTTCGACGAGGCCTGTGGACAAATCGAGGAGATATAAATCATTGTCTTTATGCCATATCGGAAATGTCCCGAAAGAGGATAAACAGACGACCATATATTTTCCGTCGGGAGATATTCTCGGAAAGGCAACGCTTTTGCCCATTGCCGATGCCGACAATACCGTATCGATACGTTTGCCGGTTGTCATTGTCTGCGGATCGAAACTGACTTTCAACAAGTCGTATTTTATGGAATCGTAACTGTCGGGCATCTTTTTCGCTGGTGCACTGCAGAAATACAGCGTTTTTCCGTCGGGCGACCATTCGGGAAAAGTTTCGAAATGTGCGGGAGAATGTATTGCCGCAGTATAATTAATGGTCTGTGTTTCCGTATTATATATGATTAAATCCGAAGAAGTGTCATATACTTCGATATGATGATTGCCTGAAGAATGGAAGGCCTGAAAAGTCTGGTTGACCGAAAAAGCAATATACTTGCCTTGCGGATGCCAGCGAGGATAGACGCCGACAGAAACAAGATCGGGCGTCTTGAGATTTAGTTTCGACAACTCGCCGTCTTTAAAAAGAATCGTGCCCGCATGTTGAGCGCGTACATGAAAAAGCATTTGTTGCGGATTGTTTGCGCAGAAAGAATGACAGTTCATACAGTTGCCGTCGGTTAAAGTATTCATTATGACCGGCGTTTCATCGAACGATTCCAGATTGCGCTGATATATTCCCATTTTTCCCCAATATTCATATCCGGGTTCAATCAGACGGTAAGCAATGTATGGATCAACTGCTTCGGGCGATATTGTCAGTTGTAGGCTTCGGTATCGTATCCAGCCGGTTGTTTCTTTGGCGAAAATACTTACGGACAACGATTCTCCTGCATGTTGCCGGAGTAGACGTTTCCATTTTCCGGCAGGAATCAGGATGTCGTTGCTGCTATATACATCGAAAGAATCAAGTCTCGTTGCAAAGCGTGCCATAAATTTATTTCCGTCCTCCATTATCCTGAAATTCAGCGGAGCGATATTCACCGGAATTGTTATGTCCGCATAATCCGGAAAAATGTGTGGAGTAATATCCAACATTTTGTATTGCTCTACGCGTGAACAGGATACGGCAAACAGCAGGTAGCACATTGCCGCCATTTCGCAACAGGCGTTTTTAATACAATATCTTTTTTGCATCTTTTATTTATTATTTACGTGTGAAATATCAGCCAAAGGAAATGCGACATAGAACCAGTAAGTATTTTTGAATTGCCGTTCCATCGTCTGACGAACTTTTGCATCGGTGAATACGTGAGGAACAAGAACTTCCATCATATCGAAACGTTCACGGACATTATTTGGGACAGGATATTCCTGATAGAAACTGTCGTCTAATTTGTTCAGATTCTTGTACAGCACAAGCAATTCGGCATAGTGAACCGGTAGCGAAGGATATTCAAGTCCGGCATAGTAAGTGTCGAAACATTTTTTTGCATTATCGTAGTTTCTTTCGAGCATGTAGTATGCCATAAGGTATTCGAATGCTGGACGATGAAAAGGATTGGCTTGCAGAATGGCTTTGATTCCATCTGTTTTTCCTTCCATCAGAACATCGCTGGCAGCAGTTACGGGAATATTGTGTTCGTTGCCACGTAATCCGGTTTTGTAAAATAGCGTTTTATCCAATAGATAGCGGTATTTTCCTGCAAGAGCGCTATCGCCGGCGGCAACGGCACATTCGAATAAACGCTTGATATTGCGGACGTCGTATCCTTTGTAATAGTTTTTGCCGACTATCGATTCGAAACAGCAACGGCGTATCGCATTGGGCAATCCCAGAAGGTAGAAAAGTTCGCTTGCTACATAACAGTGTGTATCATCATGCATGTCGATAAACAGTCCCGGAACACCTATCTGACTGTAATGGAACATCTTGTCGGGCATCGCTCCCGTTTGTTGCAGGGCAAGATTGAGATAAAAACACTGTAGCGGTCCTGTCGCTGTTTTTTCAGATATCGACAGGATTTTTGACCAGTTACCTTTTCCGGATTCGTGCATCATTTCCATGATATGTTCTGTATTGGGATGGCGAGTGATTGTTATGACAAAAAATATTGCCGCAAACATCAGTGTGTCTGCAATCAACACCGCTTTTGTACTTGTCCTGACTTTCTTTACAGTCAGTCCCGCAAACGGCAGTATAATGACAGACAACCACGAGATTTTCAGGAAAATAGACTTGTTAATATGCAGGTCGTCCCAAACCGTGTATTGCCAATATGCTTGCTTGATGCTGACAGGATATATTAAATAACGGAATATCAAAGGTATCAGTAGGCACACAGCAACGGCAACCGCCATTTGTAACAGATGTCTTTTCTGTCGGTGCTGTAAACAGAATATCAGAAAAAGAACGACTGTCAACACCACATTTCCCGATGTGACAAGATAGCATAAAACGACTGTGCCGCAAATCATTGCCGGAGCGTATCGGTATTTTGTAACGACAGTCAACAGCCGGAAAAAAGCAAGCGCTGTAACGACGCTCAACTCTACTCCGATGTCGAACTGTATGCCGGCAACTGCAGGAAGAAAAAATAACGCCGGAATGCTCGAAACAGACATCGATTTCCCGAATATCGACAATAAAACTGACACTTTACGGTATTCGTAACAAAACGCAAAAAATACAATCAAATATATGCACGCTCCTGCTAACGGATGAAGAAAAAATTGCGTAAGAAACGTGCCTGTCAAGGCAACAACGCCTCCCGGCTGATGAAGATATTGTAACAGATAAGAACGTGTAAACAAAAACATTTGAGACTGCTCCTGTACAAGTATGGCATATCTGTTCAAAAAAAAGTACCAACAAAATACAAAAACTGTCAATATTAAACCCATAACACCAACTACCAACAACAGTTTATTTTTTCCGACTGTCATATCCTTTACATTTTTTCTCGGTACAAAGGTAAGATTAATTTTATTGATTTTCAAATCAGCATGATGAATGATGAAGGTTAAAGCGTAACGCGAGAATGGAAACGCAAAGAACTTTTCGTTCTTTGCGTTTCCATCTTTTG
>JAITKY010000086.1 GCA_031278135.1 Prevotellaceae bacterium
ACATAGATGAATCAAAATCTGTGAGTATCTGTGAATAAAAAGAGGATATGATCCACAGATTTACACAGATCTGGGAAAAAGGGAATTTTGTCGTACACCCATTATTTCGCATCCCTTAGTTCGTCAGTATTTTTTTCTTAATAAATAATAATAAATCTCCGTATATCTTTAAAAATCTGCATCGTCTTTGTGCTACAAAAACATAAAATTTAATATATACCCCCCATAAAAACCGGTTTTTTTATTTAGATTTTTAGTTTTTTTTGCAAAAGCCCCCTAAAAAATCGTGAAAAACCGAAAAAAAAGTATTTTTTTAGTCTCGATGAGGTAAAATTTTCGATAAAAATATTTTTTTTTAGTCACACCCCCTAAAAAAAGGGGGGTGTGTATCAATAAAATACAGAAAAAATAAATTTTTTTTGAAAAAAATGATTGTTTTTTGAAAAAAAGTATATATATTTGCGCCTTGAAACGTTAATTAAAAATTATAAAGAAATGAGACTTATAGGCAGGTACAATTTTGCGAAGGCGCAGAACCCCCAAACGGGGGAAAGTATTAAAATTAAAACGGCGACTGTGGGACTGCATGCCACAAAAAAAAGTATTAAAAGTATTAAATTAAATTATGTCAAATTAAATTAAAAGGTAAAGAAAATGAAAAGTATAAATTATATCAAAAGTTTGGTGATTGCATTGTCAATCGTAGTTATATCGCCCGCAACAGGGCAGGATAAGGTTGAGACTTCGGCAGGAGTTGACTTTGTTAGCAAATATGTATGGCGGGGCGTCAGTCAGGGAGTTGGAACGAGCATCCAACCTGCGCTTGGACTGAGTTACAAAGGGCTGTCGCTGGGAGCATGGGGTTCGGTTTCGTTTAATCCAGTGCCTTACGAACTCGATTTTTCGTTGGGATACTCCGTTGGCGGATTTTCTATCGGGATTACCGATTATTATTGGAATGGCTCTGAAGGGTCGTTTTTCGACTATCATGCCGACAATCATCTATTTGAAGGCAATCTGGCGTTTACGTTCGGCGAAAAGTTTCCTTTGACACTGTCGTGGAATACGTTCTTCGCCGGCAGGATGGATCAGGACGAAGACGGGAAACAGCAGTATTCGACGTATATCGAAGCATCTTATGATTTTTCGTTGGGCGGACTGGATTTTACAGCGTCGATAGGCGCAGCGCCATGGGATTCGTATGCGTGGCTACCGTCGGTGAATGGTAAAACAGGATTTCAGATTTCGTCAATATCCTTATCCGGATCGAGGACGATAGAGATTACGCCGACATTTTCGTTGCCACTGTTTGTTCAGTGCATCTTTTCGCCGGCGACGGATGCATCACATTTAGTAGTAGGTTTTTCATTTTAAATAACAATTAAAAGTATGAAAAAGATTGAAGCAATAATTAGGAAGACGAAGTTCGAAGATGTCAAAGAAGCGCTTTTAGAAGCCGACATCGAATGGTTCTCCTATTATGATGTTCGCGGGGTTGGAAAGACCCGTCAGGAACGAATTTATCGCGGGGTGGTGTACGATACAAGTTACATCGAACGCACGTTACTCACCATCGTTGTTCGCGACATAAACGTAGAACGCACGGTGGAAGCTATCATGAAAACCGCACAGACGGGGGAAATAGGCGACGGGAGGATTTTTATATCCCCTATTGACGATTCTATACGTATTCGTACGGGCGAACATGGTGATATTTCATTGTACAACCCTAAATAATTAGTAATGTTAATTTTTAATAAAGGAAAAAAGATGAAAACATATTTTAAGTCTTTACATGGACAATTCGTATTAGCTGTATTGATAATTGTTGCCGGGATGATATGTATTTCGCGGCTATCAGCTCAGGACACAGTTTCTTCCACGACGGATACGCTTGCCGTTGTCACCGATATTTCAACCATTTCTGCGACACCCGTAGAGGGCGGCGTGTGTTCCGACGAACTGTCGAAAACGGTAGAAAGTAATGGGCTGTCGCTCGATACGGTATGGATGCTGCTTGCGGCGATGTTGGTGTTCTTTATGCAACCGGGATTTGCTCTGGTCGAAGCCGGTTTCACTCGTACCAAAAACACCGCTAACATTCTGATGAAGAATTTTCTCGACTTTTCACTTGGTTCGCTACTGTTCTTCTTCATCGGGTTCGGTGTCATGTTTGGGGAAGGTGCAATAATCGGAACGCCTAATTTTGGCAGTCTGGACGCTTTGAAAGGCGTTGTGGACTTGCCCATCGAAGGTTTCCTGATTTTCCAGACAGTGTTTTGCGCCACAGCCGCCACCATTGTGTCGGGAGCGATGGCGGAACGAACGAAGTTCCACATGTATCTGGCATATACCATCTGTATCAGTGTGCTGATTTATCCCGTTTCCGGACATTGGACATGGGGTGGCGGATGGTTGATGAACGGCGATGAGGGCAGTTTCATGATTGATACCTTCGGCGCTACGTTTCATGATTTTGCCGGTTCTACTATTGTACATTCCGTTGGCGGCTGGGTAGCGCTTGTAGGAGCTGCCATATTGGGACCGCGTATCGGCAAGTATGGCAGGGACAGGAAGTCGAAAGCCATTCCTGGACACAATCTCACTATTGCTGCTTTGGGAGTATTCATCCTGTGGTTTGGCTGGTTCGGATTCAATCCGGGTTCGCAGTTAGCCGCTTCGGGCGAAGATAACCGCATAGCCATATCGCACGTGTTCCTCACCACCAACCTTGCCGCCGCTGCAGGTGGGTTCTTCTCGCTGCTTATGGCATGGATAAGATACAAAAAACCCTCGCTTTCGCTAACACTCAACGGTGTGTTGGCGGGTTTGGTGGGCATCACTGCCGGTTGTGACCTCGTATCTCCTTGGGGTGCAATTATTATCGGCGGTTTGTGCGGTATTATCATGGTGTTCTCGGTAGAAATCATCGACAAAGTGTTGAAAATTGACGACCCTGTGGGCGCAGCATCCGTTCATGGAACATGCGGTTTCTTCGGCACTATCTTTACCGGACTGCTTGCTATCGACGGCGGGCTGTTCTACGGTGGAGGCGCAGGATTTTTCTTAGCGCAGTTGTTTGGCGCATTGGTAGTAGGCGTTTGGGCTATCGCTGCAGGTTATATTGTTTTCAAAGCTCTCGACCTTATTTTTGGTCTGCGAGTGTCGAAACGTGTCGAAGAAGAAGGATTGGACGTTTACGAACATGGAGAAAGTGCATATAACTAAACTGTAATATATATATAATTAAAAATTTGTGTTAGTCTGGTTCTAATATAAAAAAAGTCGGTTTTTTACGCATCCGGTCGCTCGGCGACGAGAATCGGAGTTGAGCGCCGGATGATCGTAAAAAATTTGTAAAAGTAAATAAATAATTTTTTGTAAACATAAATAAAATAAAACTATGTCATTAAGATTTGAAGTTATCAATGAGGCAATCAAGCGTAAGGCTGTTGTCGTTAATGCTCCGGAAGGACGCCCTGCGGACTATTTCGGAGAGAATGTGTTCAACAATGAAAAGATGCTCAAGTATCTGCCGAAGAAGTCGTACGAAGCATTGCTCGACACCATGCAGAATGGGACGTTTCTCGACAACGAAACCGCAGATTCCGTAGCAGCGGGAATGAAAAAATGGGCGCAGGAAAAGGGCGTAACACATTATACGCACTGGTTCCAGCCGCTCACGGGCGGGACAGCCGAAAAACACGACGCATTCATCGACCCCGATGGTAAAGGCGGCGTGATCGAAGAATTTTCGGGTAAACTGCTGATTCAACAGGAACCCGACGCGTCGAGTTTTCCGAGTGGCGGTATTCGCAACACTTTCGAGGCGCGTGGATATTCGGCATGGGACCCGACATCGCCCGCTTTTATTGTGGACGATACGCTCTGTATCCCGACAATTTTCATCTCGTACACGGGCGAAACGCTCGATTACAAGGCTCCACTGTTGAAGGCATTAGCGGCTGTCGATAAGGCGGCTACAGATGTATGCCATTATTTTGACACTAACGTAACTAAAGTTTTTTCGTACTTAGGGTGGGAACAGGAATATTTTTTAGTTGATGAAGCTCTTTGGGCTGTACGTCCCGATCTTGTACTGACGGGACGTACTCTCTTGGGGCACGAAAGCGCTAAAAATCAACAGTTGGAAGACCATTATTTCGGTTCTATCCCGACACGTGTAGCGGCTTTTATGAAAGACCTCGAATTTGAGGCACTGAAACTCGGTATTCCCCTCAAAACACGTCATAACGAGGTCGCTCCTAATCAGTTCGAAGTGGCTCCGGTATATGAGGAAACGAATCTTGGCAACGACCACAACATCCTGTTGATGTCGATAATGAAAAAAGTCGCACGCCGTCACTGTTTCCGCGTTTTGCTGCACGAAAAACCGTTTAAAGGCATCAACGGCAGCGGTAAACACAACAATTGGTCGCTCGGCACGAATACGGGCACAAACTTGTTGTCGCCGGGAAAAACGATGGACGATAAATTGCGGTTTATCACCTTCATCGCCAACGTACTGATGGCAGTCTGGAAACATAACGGACTGCTCAAAGCAAGCATTTCGAGCGCAACGAATGCTCATCGTCTTGGAGCGAACGAGGCTCCTCCCGCAATCATCTCGATATTCCTCGGAACGCAGATTACCACCGTGTTGAATGATATCGAAAAAGGAGATAATATCATCAAAATGGATGGTAAACAAAGCCTTAAATTCGACATCTCGCACATACCCGAACTGTTGATCGACAATACCGACCGTAACCGGACATCTCCGTTTGCGTTCACCGGCAACCGGTTCGAATTTCGTGCTGTAGGTTCGTCGTCGAACTGTGCAGGCGCAATGATCGCCCTGAATACGGCTGTAGCGGAACAACTTATCGAGTTCAAACGAGAAGTCGATGTCAAGATTTCCGCCGGCGCAACCAAAGAAAACGCTATTCTCGACGTCGTTAGAGACTACGTTATCAAAAGCAAGGCTATTCGTTTCGACGGTAACAACTACAGCGACGAATGGAAAATCGAAGCCGAAAAACGCGGTCTCGACTGCGAAACATCGGTCCCGCTGATTTTCGACCGTTTCCTCACCGAGGATACCGTGAAGATGTATGCTGCTGCAAATGTCCTGAATCATAAAGAACTCGAAGCGCGCGTCGAGGTCGAATACGAAACGTACACCAAAAAGATTCAAATCGAAGCACGTGTACTCGGGGATATAGTGTCGAACCATATCATTCCCGTCGCATCTCGCTATCAGGAAATTCTGCTTAGTAAAATCGACAAAGTCAGCCGTCTGTTCCCCGACAAGTTGGAGAAAATCGCTAAAGCGGATATCGAAACAGTCGAAAAAATCGCCGACCACATTAATCAGGTCCGAGAATTGACAGCAAAACTCGTCGATTCCCGCAAAATAGCCAACAAAATCGTCGACGGTCGCGAAAAGGCTATCGCTTATCACGACACCGTCGCTGTGCTGCTCGACGAAATCCGTTACCATATCGACAAACTCGAACTGTCGGTCGATAACGAACTTTGGCCATTACCAAAATATAGAGAACTACTGTTCATCAGATAAAACAGTATTATTTATTTATATTTACGACTCGTCTGCCGGTTTTTTTTGCGCGTTCCCCGGCAGGCGTTGTCGTTTTTATGTGTCACCTCTTCCGGATTTCTGTTTAGAGACACGAAATAAATAAGATATAACGATTTAATAAAACTCATAAAGAGATTCGAAATGTCTAATACCATTTATAATGAGGTTTATACTTAATAAAGTCCCGCAGGGACGACACTTAATTGAGATATGAGATAAATCTTAAATAACCACTTAATTTCATGCCGGTAAAGACATGAAAATGTGGTTTTATGATTGTTTCATTAAAAAAGTATGCCTTCTGGTCAATATAAAAGATAACACTGTAACTGACAGTATTGATATTTCATGGTTGAAGCCCGAACGGAAAGAGCCAAGTAGCAGGTTTTTTATTTTAAATGACAGTCTGTTTTTGGCTTTCATGGATGAACCTGTATATAAATTATTTAAATATTCTTGATAAAATGCACATTTTCAACGAAAAAAATGTTGGGAAAACAGTAAATAGTGTCAGTCCGAAAACTCACGCTACTCAGAATTTGATCAGAATTGGCTGTCCGGAAATCCGAATGATTTAAATATTGCCTTGGCGTCATCTGCTACCCATAATGCGACAATTTATTTGTCGTCGCCATTCGCCCGAACTGTGATTTATAAGATTGTAACTACTCGGATACTTCAAAAAAAAGGAAAAAATGTTGGAAAAGAAAAAAATACTTACCTTTACGCCGCGAAAAAAAATGATACGCATACGAAGAATTATTATAATTAATAATTAAAATCGATAGATTTATGAAAAATAGAATATTAATATTAATAAGTGCAATTGTTTTACATTCATGCAATAACAATAATAACATCCGTAAAGCAGCTGATGAATTATATATATCGCAAACGA
>JAITKY010000136.1 GCA_031278135.1 Prevotellaceae bacterium
CCATTTTCCCCGCTAAACAGCTCTTGAACATAAGTGTATGTGATTTTTTCGCCTTTTGATACTCGCTTTTTTATTGTTATTTTACTGTTGCTTCGCTGAAAGCTGCAATGTGGGGTAACGATTTTGGTTCATTTGGGATCGTTCCCATTTCGTTTGAAACTGTCTTAAGAAACGAAATTGTCGTCTGTTTGAACGAACCAATGCGATCCGGCTCTGTTTACAATCTTTGCGAGGTCGGATAAAAGTGTGTTTCGTTATGTCTGCATAACGATTTGGGACAGTTTCATCGCAACAGTTTGAAATGCTTCCCTTTTTTATAAGTCTGCATTCAGGAGAAGAAACTTAGATTTTCACGATAATAGCGATTTGGCGTTTTCGATTGCAGCAGGAGTGAGTTTTGCACCGCTCAACATGCGGGCGATTTCTTCCGTACGTTCATTTTTCGAGAGCCTGCGGATACGTGTATGCGTTCTTTCTTCCGTATCTTCTTTATATACGAAATAATGCAATTTTCCTCTGGCTGCTATTTGCGGCAAGTGCGTAATGGTTATCACCTGCATTTTGTTTCCCAGCGACTGCATGATGCCTGCCATTTTATCGGCGATCTCTCCCGAAACGCCGGCATCTATCTCATCGAAAATAATTGTTGGAAGCGCTACAAATCCAGCTATTATGGATTTTATGCAAAGCATCAGCCGAGAGATTTCACCACCCGAAGCGGTTTGAGCAACAGGCTTCAATTCTTCGTTTTTATTTGCTGAAAACAAGAAGTTTATATCATCCAGGCCGGTGATAGAGGGTTTTTCTTTTTCCGAAAAAGAAATTTCAAAACGGGTATTTGTTATGCCAAGTGCAACCATTAATCCAACTGTTTCTTTTTCAATACTCCTGACTGCTTTTTTTCGCAATTGCGTCAGTTCGGTTGCCTGTTTTATCAAAACCTCCCATAATTCCTGTTGCTGCTTTTTTAATTTTTCGATTTCTTCGTCAAAAGATTCGATTGAACGCAGTTTTTTGGCAAATGCATTACATTTCTCAATCAATTCTTCAACCGTCGAAACTTTATGCTTTTGCTGCATCAAATATATGGTACTCAAACGTTCATTGACGACGTTTAAACGTTCCGGATCATATTCGATTTCGTCTTTCTGCAAGTTTGCTTCGGAGGCGATGTCGTTCAATTCGATATAAGCGGATTTCAGTCTGTCACGATAATCTTCGGCTTTTGAAAAACAGGGAATTATATATTCAATAGACGTTATTGTTTCTTTTAATTTGCTTAAAACCGAACCATCCTCTCCGTTTAACAGTGCGGCAAGTTTATACAACACAAGTTTAATATCTTCGGAGTGTGTCAATAATTCGAGTTCTCTCTCCAATTCAGCCTGTTCGCCTGCCTGCAATTTGATGGCGCTCAGTTCTTCATGTTGAAAACGAATAAAATCCTCTTCCTGCCTTGAAATTGCCGATTTTTTAATCAATTCGTTAATTTCTTCATTTACGGAAGAATATTTGCGGAAAATATTTTTATATTCTGAAAGATTTTTTTGCAATTGTGCAATCAAATCAACTGCATTCAATTGAAATTGAGTGTCGGCAAGTAAAAGGTTTTGATGTTGAGAATGAATATCTATCAATTTGTTTCCGAGCGTTTTGATTAATGAAAGTTGTACCGGAGTATCATTGATAAAGGCTCTTGATTTGCCCGAAGAATATAGTTCTCTGCGCAAAAGACATTCCACAGGGTTGTATTCCAAATCGTTTTCCTCAAAATAATCTTTCAAATGATAGGCTGAAATATCAAAAACGGCTTCGATGATACATTTTTCTTTCCCTGATTGAATACTTTTACTGTCGGCACGTTCACCGAGCACTAACGATAGAGCGCCGAGTATCACGGATTTACCAGCACCTGTTTCACCCGTTATAACGGAAAAACCGTCTTCAAAACCGATATCCGCTTCGTCAATCAGTACAAAATTTCTAATATTTAACAATTTAAGCATGAAGATTCATCTTTTTAGATTTTCGAAACGGGAAGTTGCTGCGGGGAAGAGGTGAGAGAACAGTTTGTATTCTTCTTCCTTTTCCTGCATCGTCGCTTTCGAGAGGATTACAACCGTCTCATCCAGTTTACAGTCCTGAAACAATTGAAGCAAAACCGAGTTGGGTTTTGCATCTTTCAGCGTTTTCAAATTGGGAAGCGCCGCTATGATGTTGGCACGCCCTCTATCTGCATTGGCTGCCATTTCGTCAAGCCCTTTTCTGTGATAATTGTACCAAAAAGTATGAAATATATCGCCTTGATTTTCAGTCAGCGCTGTTGCAAGCGCATGACGGTTTTTATTATTAGTGAACGGTTTCCAGCCGTTCCATGAAGGCGCTGATTGAGCAAGGGTTACGATTTGCATTGCCTGTTGGAAAAACTCTTTGCCGCCTCCGGGTGAAAAACTGTCGAAATCGAATCCAAGGATCATGTAAATATAATAAATGATGGTAGCGGTTAAGTTGTTGTTCAGCATGTTTTCGGTGTATTCAAGCGGCGCAAATTCGGTGTATTCAAAGTCAAATTCGATATCGCGAAAATTAAAAATCGTTGTCGTATAAGTTGAATTGTAGACCGGACGTCGCGCCTGAATTTGAATTTCACAACTGAAAAGATTGTTTTCCATTTTATTAACAATAATAGTAAAATTACAGTCAATACGCTCATTTTGCGCAAAAGTTGCCGAAGTCCATTTTCTTGTATTGACAAATTCCGTTAAATCTGTTTGTAAAGTATTGAAAACTTGCTTATTTGCTCCCTGAATCTTGTCGCTGTTAATTGTTAGAACAGCGTTAAGTTCCTGTGAACTTGCAGACGTAAACAGGGAAAACGTCAACAGTGCAATGTAAATGATTCTTTTTATACCCATATAATTTTCATATTTATCAAATAATCAACTATGTCATCAGATATTTCGGTTTTTGATTTCAAGGGGACTGCAACTTTGTTTCCATGTTTGTCTATCAACATAACTTTGTTGGTATCGACGCCAAAGCCGGTGCCTTTTTCGGCAAGCGAATTGAGAACTATTAAATCCAGGTTCTTTCGTTTCAATTTCTCTTTTGCGTTTGCAATATCGTCTTTTGTTTCCAAAGCAAAACCTGCAAGTATCTGGTCGGGTTGCTTCATTTCACCGAGTTTAGCCGCTATGTCTCTGTTATTTACTAATCTTATCGTCATTGCCACGTTATTTTCCCTTTTAATCTTTTCAGCAATCTTGTTTTCCGGCTTGTAATCAGCTACCGCAGCACATAAAACGGCGTAATTGCTTTTCGGAAAATGCTTTACGGCGGCTTCGTACATCTCGTCTGCCGATTCCACATCAATACGTTTTATCCTGGTATTTTGCGTTTTCAAAGAAACCGGACCTGTAATCATCGTAACATCTGCTCCTCTTTTTGCAAAAGCCTCCGCCAGCGCAAAACCCATCTTGCCTGATGAATAATTACCTATAAAACGTACAGGATCGATTTTTTCGTATGTAGGACCGGCTGTGATCAATACTTTTTTCCCGCAAAGAATCCCGTTTATAGAAAAAAACTGCCTTAAAATATTTACAATATCAGTCGGTTCTGACATTCTGCCTTTCCCTTCGAGGCCGCTTGCCAGTTCACCCGTTTCAGGTTCAATAATAGTATTTCCGAAAGAACGAAGTTTGTCGAGATTTTGCTGTGTCGCCTGGTGAGCAAACATATCAAGATCCATTGCCGGAGCTATGAAAACGGGCGCTTTGCACGATAAATAAGTTGTAATAAGCATATTATCAGCTATTCCGTTAGCCATTTTACCTATTGTAGAAGCCGTAGCGGGTGCAATCAGCATGGCGTCAGCCCAAAGTCCCAAATCAACATGGCTGTTCCACATACCGTCGCGGTTTGAAAAAAACTCGCTTATGACAGGTTTACGGCTTAGTGTAGCCAGGGTTAAAGGCGTTATAAATTCTTTGGCGAAAGGCGTCATGACAACCTGTACTTCAGCGCCTTCCTTTATAAGCGCCCTGACAAGAAAAACTGTTTTACAGGCTGCAATACTGCCTGTAACGCCGAAAATTATTCTTTTTCCGTTCATAACTTTCAATTTTTAACAAGGAGAAATCCATCCTCTGTTTTCAGATCATTCTCAGTCGTATTTCCGTCAGTTTCTGTTTTGTATCAAGCGTAAATTCTCCTTGCATTATCCAGCTGTAATATCCCGGATCTCTGTTAAGTACATCTTTTACTAATTTACCTTTATATTTGCCGAAATTAATTACTTCTTCACCTTTGTCATTGTAAATCATCCGTCCTGCGAAATCGACATTGTTCGTAAAGCTCGAAAAGGCAGCCAGTTTATCAATATCGTTTTCAAGTTCCGGATAGTTGTCTAGCTGTGCCATCAGCACTTCGTAGGTAGCGCGGGCATCGGCTTCGGCGCTGTGCGCCTGGGTCAAATCCTTTCCGCAGTAATGTTTGTAAGCTGCAATCAAATTTCGAGGTTCCATTTTATGATAAATCGTTTGCACATCAACAAATTTGCGTTTGCTCAAATCAATGCTTATTCCGGCGCGAAGAAATTCTTCTGCCAGCAGAGGGATGTCGAAACGGTTGGAATTGAAACCGGCCAAATCACAGCCTTCTATCTGTATGGCTAACGACTTGGCTATTTCCTTGAAAGTCGGGCAATCTTTAACGTCCTCATCTGTAATTCCGTGTATGGCAATAGCTTGTTCGGGTATGTGCATTTGAGGATTGAGACGGCGAGTTTTTGTTTCTTCCCTGCCATTGAGAAAAATTTTCAGATATGAAATCTCTACGATTCTGTCTGTTGATATACTAATTCCTGTCGTTTCAAGATCAAAAAATACAAGCGGATTTTTCAGATTTAATTTCATTTTTATTGAAACTAATCGTTTAACATCATTGGCATCAGCAACATCAAGTCGTCTTCGTTCTCTTCATTGACGGCCGGAACAATTACGCCTGCACGTGATGAATCGGCTATCTGGAAATCAACACTTCCAGTTGTCATATTTGATAAAATATCAATCAGGAAAGACGATTTGAAACCAATACTTAAAGGTGTAGATGTATATTGACAGTTAATGGTCTCGTCTGCCGAAGTTGAAAAATCCAAATCTTGGGCTGAAATAATCAATGCGTTATCTGCAACTTCAATTTTTATCAGTCCGCTTGATTCGCTTGTAAAGATGGAAACACGTTTCAAAGCCGTCAGAAATGCCAGACGGTCGATAGTTACAATGTTTGGGTTATCTGTGGGAATTACTGCTTCGTAGTTGGGATAGACGCCTTCGATGAGTCTGCAAATCATTTCAAATGTTGCGGTTTTGAAATATACGTTATTTGCATCAAATTCAATCGCAACGATGTCATTGTTTTTTAACAGCAACGATTTCAGCAGGTTAATCGGCTTTTTAGGCAAAATAAGAGATGCCGTGATTCCTGAAACAATTGATTTATTGCGCAAACGCACAAGTTTATGACCGTCGGAAGCGACAAATGTAAGGTTTTCCGGCTGAACATCAATATATATACCTGCCATAACGGGACGAAATTCGTCTTCGGCTGCTGCAAATATGGCTCTCGACAGTCCGCCCAACAATACATTCGATTCGACGGAGATTTTCTTTGCGTCCGGACTTATGGGTTTCTGTTGCGGATAAGTATCGCCGCTTTGACCCGGAATGTTGAATTTGCCGTTTGCATATTTCACCGTTATGGCTAAATTATCGTCGTTTATTTCAAAATTGAGCGGCTGATCGGGAAGCTCTTTCAATGGTTCCAGCAATCTTTTTGCTTCGATGGCTATCAGCCCGTTTCCCGCCGCATTGATTACGTGAACGGATGATACAAGTCTGATTTCCAGGTCTGATGCTGTAATGATTAATTTTTCTCCTTCCAAATTAAACAGGAAACTGTCTAAAATAGGCAACGTGCTCTTTGAACTTATGACTTTACTGATCGAATGTAAAGTGTTTAATAGTGACAAACTTGATACATTAAATTTCATTTTACTTATAGTTTTTTATTTAGTTAATATTGTCGTATTTTTTTTAATGAAGGACAAAAATAATGTTTTTTTTTGAAATAACACATTTTTCCGTAAAAATATATAAAATGTGTAAGAGATCAATTTTTTCATCTATATTCTTTCAGCAAAGTTCCATAGTATTTCTTAAATGCTTTTGAGAAACAGAAATAGATGCTGAGTCCTGTCTTTTCGGCTATTTCGAGAAATGTTTTTTTGCTGTTATCATTTCTGCGGTGCGATACCTGTTGTGCCGTTGAAAAATCATCATAGAACCACAGATACCGAAAGGTATGTATATGCCCTGCGTGGTCAGAAATACAAAGCGATAACAGTGGCGTTGTCTGTGAATGAAAAAGTTATAGATATTTCCGGTTTGACACACGGATGGTGAAAATAAACATAAAATCAGGAAACAAAACAGGGGAATTAGTAATTCAATAAGGATTCTCCGTTTTTTTTCGACGAAGAACCCTGAAAATATGTAAAGGTTCGTATGTTAAAAAATTTATTTATTGTTGAAATAATCTTTTACGGCGTCATTGGGAATCATCTCTTCCTGAAAAATATATGCTCCTGTTTTAGGCGACTTCACCATTTTGATTACTTTTGAATAAGTACGTCCTTCACCTTTCTTGAATGTTGCGACCGCTTTTTTTGCCATAGTTTAAATCTCCTCTTTTTTTTAATTACTTAATTTCCTTATGTACCGTCATTCTTTTCAACACGGGATTGTATTTTTTCAGTTCCAGACGTTGTGTTGTATTTTTACGGTTTTTTGTTGTGATGTAGCGAGACGTGCCGGGCAGACCGCTTTCCTTATGTTCGGTACATTCAAGTATCACTTGTATTCTGTTTCCTTTTATTTTTTTTGCCATCGCTCTGTTCCTCCCGCTTTATGAGAATATATAACCTTTTTGAGCAGCATTCTTAATGGCTGCATCTACTCCTATTTTGTTTATTAAACGCAATCCTGCTGCCGATACGTTGAGGCTTATCCATGTATCCTGTTCTACCCAGTAAAATCTCTTTGTAAAAAGATTTACATTGAATTTGCGTTTCGTACGCAAATTTGAATGGGCTACGTTATTCCCCGTTTGCGCCTTCTTTCCTGTTATTTGACAAATTTTAGACATTGTATTTATTTTATTTTTTTGTTTCCTGTTTTTTCAATTTTGAGCGTGCAAAGGTAGTAATTATTTTCCGATTACAAAAAACTCAAAAAAATATTTTCCAAAACGTCCTTTTACTCAAATCTTTTTCCTTTTTTTAACTTTATTATGTGCGCAGGATGAGACTCGAACTCACACACCGTTACCGGCACTACCCCCTCAAAGTAGCGTGTCTGCCAATTTCACCACCTGCGCAGACGATTTTTCTCACATCCGAATTTCTTATTTTTTCGATTTTGAGCGTGCAAAGATAGAAATTATCTTTTGATTTCAAAAACTTTTGGTAAAATATTTCCCAACCTGAGTTCGATGTAATGAATTAAAAAATTTTAACACATGCTTTTCACAGAAAGAAACACAAAAGTTTAGCCCGAATTTTTTTTCCGAGCATTGGCCGATTTATAAATTTAACGTGT